>JANTGK010000022.1 GCA_024762935.1 Candidatus Peregrinibacteria bacterium
ATCTAACATTGCTTTTGAAATCGCCATGTATTTAAAAAAATAGATGATTACTTTTTATCACCTTTATTTACTTTTGTCAAGTCTATTTTTTTAAAAACTTCCATAAGAGACACATCAATCACTTTTATCAATAAAAACAGAATATCCTCTGTTCTTGAGCAGTATCAATATTTTATCTCTCAAAAGATTAAAACGATAATTTAAAACATCTCCTGGTCGAGCCACCCTATTTAAAACGTGTTCAAATCGAGGTTCTTCAGGAATAATGGCAAGATGTAAACTATCAATTTCATACACGACTCTCGCAATCTCTTTTGCCACAGCGAGAAGAGTTTCTGTATTTTCATCATAATCCACTTCAGTTTGAAACTCCTGTACAATCGTTTCGAATTCACCGGCCGTCAGCTTTTCTTTTTCATCCATTTTATTCGTACCACACTATTGTACCATGTGATTCGATTTCTGTCAGTATTACAAATAGTGAGAATACTTTTCAACCCTCACATGCTATGAGATACTCTTTGAGATGACTTTTCTCTTCCTTTTTCTCGGCGGCGGATTTGGTGCCCTCAGCAGATACGGACTCTTTCATCTCCTTCGAACCTTTGAACATGAGCATATTCGTATTGGTGTATTTGCTGCAAATATTCTCGGGAGTTTCCTTATTGGTATTGCCCTCGCCCTTTTTATAAAATATAATCTCCTGCCTCGAGGTTCTGCGCTTCATTTCTTTTTTGTAACGGGTTTTCTCGGAGCCTTCACCACGTTTTCTACCTTTGCACAAGATAATCTCGAATTCCTCCTCTTTGAAAAAAACATCGCCGGTTTTTTTATTAATACCGGAGCAAACATATTTGGCACGATGTGTGCTGTTTTTCTCGGATATTTTTTGATAACAAAAGTATTTTCATAAATATGTTTCATATCTTATGACTCTTCAACAAGCCTACCAAAAAGCGAGAGATATGCTCAACGATCAACAAAAAACTGCAGTTGAAACGATAAATGGGCCTGTCCTCGTCATTGCCGGACCAGGAACTGGAAAAACACAAGTCCTCACCCTGCGGATTCGAGAAATCCTCAATACTCAAGATGGTATCGAAAGCGGAAATATTCTCTGTCTTACCTACACCAATGCTGGTGTTGTAGCGATGCGAAAACGCCTTCTTGATTTTATCGGACCAGAGGCCCACAAAGTGCAAATTCACACCTTTCATAGTTTTTGTAATCAGGTCATACAAGAAAATGCAGAATACTTTGGTGTACGTGAAAGTGAAAATATTTCTGAGCTCGAACAGTTTGAAATCCTCGAAAGTATCCTTGATGCTCTCTCAGCTGATCACCCTCTTTTTCATAAAAGTTCATACGGAGTCATTCGCGACCTCCTCTCCCTTATTGGCACCCTCAAATCAGAGAATTGGTCAGCCGAAGATGTTGAAAAAGCAGTTCATGAATATCTGACTGATATTCCCTCTCGTCCCGAATTTCAATATAAACGGAAGTACAAAGAGTTTAATGCCGGTGATGCGAATCCAAAAAAGATTCAAGCAGAAAAAGAAAAAATGGATCGGCTACTTGCTGGAGCAAAAATCCTTCCAAAATATCAAGAGCAACTCAAAAAAAGAGGCATGTACGATTACTCTGATATGATTCTCTGGATTATTGATGCCTTTCAAAAAAAAGAGATTCTTCTGGCGAGATATCAAGAACAATTTCAGTATATTCTCGTCGATGAATTTCAAGATACAAATGGATCTCAAAAGAAAATCGTCGACCTCCTCTGCAGTTATTGGGATGATCCAAATATCTTTGTCGTTGGAGATGATGACCAATCCATTTATCGTTTTCAGGGGGCAAACATGCGAAATATCATGGATTTTTACCATCAATTCACTCCTCCACCAACAGTAATCACCATCGAAAAAAATTATCGATCATCACAAAATATCCTCGATATTGCTCAGCACATTATCGAAAAAAATACCGAGAGACTCATCAGTGAGATTCCAGAGGACATCAGTAAACACCTCACTGCGGAAAACCCCGAATGGAAAGATGAACCACTCATGCCAATCCTCACCGAGTATTACAATACCTATCATCAGGAATACGGAATCATTAAAAATTTAAAAGCAATCCAAGAAAAAGGGATCCCCCTTTCAAAGGTAGCTGTTATTTATCAGAACCATTCTCAGGTCGATCACATTCTTAAGATCTGCGAGCAGGAGAAAATCCCTGTTCGTGTCAAAGAAACAGAAAATATCCTCGATATGCCCATCATTCACCATTGCATAGAGCTCCTCCAATATTTTTTCGAAGAAGAAAAAAATCCTTACTCTCGGGAAGATATCCTCTTTCGAAGTCTCTTTTTTTCTTTTTTCAAACTCAACCCAGCTGATATCGGACTTCTTGCTCTCTGGCGACGAGAAGACCCTGCAAATCGTCATTTTAAAACCATCCTTCGGGATGAAGAACAATTACAGCAGGTCCCCGGAATGAAACATCCAGAAAAACTTTTTGATATTGGTACTATTCTCTCTGCACTCGAGGAAGACTACGTCAACAAAACTCTTGTTCATTTTCTCGAAAGCATTTTTGAAAAAACCGGACTCCTTCATTTTATTTTCTCCCAAGCAGAAAAATCATATCTCCTGCGTGCTCTCTCAACATTTTTTCAATTTGTAAAACAAGAAGCACTCAAAACTCACAACTGCACGGTGGCAGATATTTTAAAAAAACTCGATCGAATGCGTATTCATGGAATTTCTCTTCCGATTCAAAAAATTCTCTACGAAAAAGATGGAGTACACTTTATTACTGCCCATTCTTCTAAAGGGCTTGAGTTTGAATATGTGTACCTGATTGGCGTCGAAAAAAAAATATGGGATCGAAAACAGGCTCGAGGATTTTCATTTCCCGACACTCTCACCCTCAGCAACGAAGGTGATTTTCTCGAAGAAAAACGTCGCCTTTTTTTTGTAGCCATTACTCGAGCCAAAAAGTTTGTCGAAGTGAGTTATTGCTCCAAAAATGAAGAAGGAAAGGATCTTGACCCATCAATTTTTATCTCTGAACTCTCTGAAAAACTTACTCCGCAAAAAAAAGAATATTCCGAAACAGAGATTACTGAGTATCAAATGCGCCTTTTACAAAGTGGTGAGCAAAAACAAGCTCCCATCATTGAAAAAGAAATGATTAAGCACATTCTCGAAGATTACCGGATGAGCGCAACACATCTCAACAAATACCTCGACTGTCCCCTTGCTTTTTATTTTGAGAATCTTCTGAGAATTCCAAGCGCTATGAGCCCACATGCTGCTTTTGGAACAGCCATTCATAATGCTCTCGAAAAAGGATATCGGCACGCTGAGTCTGAGGGAGTGTGGAAAGATGATTCCCAGCTTCTTGAAACATTTGAAAAATCACTTGTTCGGGCTCGATTTGCATTTTCTGAAGTGGAATTTAAAAAATTTCTCAAACATGGAAAAAAGGTTCTTGCCCAATACTTTCAGAAAAACCTCTCCCAAAAAGAAGTGAAAAATATGCAATATGAATACCACTTAAGTACTCATATTGCGGGAGTACCAGCAACGGGAAATATCGACCGAATTGATTTTATAGAGCCATCTCTCGCACGAGTTATTGACTACAAAACAGGGTCTGCTCAAAATCCCCTCACTCGAAAAAAAATGGAAACCCCATCAGATAAAAATAATCAGCTCGGAGGAGACTATTGGCGACAGATGGTTTTTTATGATCTCCTCGTCGAAAACAATCCTCGAGCGTCATGGCGAATGCACGAAGGAGTCATCGACTTTGTCGAACCGGATAAGTCTGGTCATTTTGTTCAAAAGGTCTTCTCTCTTTCTCAGGCAGATAAAACAGCGGTAAAAGAGCAGATCAAAACTACCTATGAGAGAATTCAGAATATGGATTTTACCGGCTGCCACAAACAAGACTGCCAGTGGTGTAATCGATTCCGAGAATAAAAAAATCTATACATTTTCAAAAGCAGTTTTTTCTTTTCTTTTTTTACCAAGGTCACTGCTTGCATCAAACGCAGAGAGTCCAAGAATATACGGTCGCATTATATATTGGTTATTACGCCCTTTTGCCATCACAGCCACAACAGCCATAAAAGAAGATGTTCGCGCTTTAAGGAGCTCTTGAAGCCTCTCGAGATCAGACCTATCAACATGGAAGACTTCAGAACCTATTATAATTTTATGATCGATTCCAAGAGGATTTCTAGTAGTAATATAAGGATTTAATACTCCAGCCACATGCTTAGGACGATCACGAGAGTATACCTTGGGCTCATGGAATAAACGTATTGGCGCAATATTCTGCATATTTTCTTTATTCATTTTTTTAAAAATACATCAATAAGAATCATTACTGTGCACAGAACACAAGAGGATTCAAAAGGTGGGTATTATTCACATCTTTTCTTTTTCTGTCAATCATTCTTCTCTGTTTCTAATGGTCTATATATTTTTGTATGTACATATCCTTTTTTCAGCAACTCTTCTGCTTGAACCCTGCTGATGACTCCTCTTTCACAGTAGAGGAGATACTCTTTTCCTTTATCAAGATTTGGAAACTCTTTTGCTAAATCATAAAAAGGAATTGTCAAAATTTTTACTTCAGGAACATGAAGCGGACACTCTTGCACCTCTTCTTCCTCACGAAGATCAATAATAACCTCATTTTTTCCAACAGAAGATATGCTTTCTATTACTGGAGTATCTGTATCTTTTTCAAAATCGGATACGGTAGATTTTTTCATTTCTCGGTAAGCGTCCTCTAAAAGAGTCATATCAAATTTTTCTTCTTCTGCAAGAATATCCTGTATTTTTGCATCAGCTGAGGGCTTATCAGAAACAACCCCACAATATTCTGGCATATTTTCAGCAAAATCAGCCGTGCCAATTTCTTTGGCATAGTTAATGATATCCTGCTTGTTCATCGTGAGAACTGGGCGAAAGAGAAGCATATTCGTCACTCGAGAAATAATATCAAGGTTTTGCATCGTCTGACTGCTCACCTGTGCGAGACTCTCGCCGGTAACGATTGCTTTGTACCTCTTTCTCCGTGCGACTTTTTCTGCGATTCGAAGCATAAATCGTTTCAAGAGTATTCCGCGGAACCGATGGTCTGTTTTGGTGAGAAGCTTTCGAATAATATCCTGAAAAGGAACAGAAAATATTTTTAAGGGGAATGAATGTGAGTATGAATTCCAGAGGTGATATGCAATCTCCTCAACTCCTTTTTCATGAGCAATACCCCCAAGATTAAAAAAGAGGAAATCTACTTTGCATCCATTTTTCATCATCATTTGTGCTGCTACTGGCGAATCATAGCCACCAGAAAGGAGCACCAGTACTTTTCCCTGTGTTCCAATAGGGTATCCACCAATGGCAGGAATCTTTTTCCCAAAAACCGAAAGTGTATTATTTTTTACACCAAGCGAAATCAATACTTCAGGATTATGAAGATCTACCGTTGTACCCGGAATATTTTTTAATATCCCGCCACCGATTGAGCGTTCCAAATCAATAGATCGAAACGAATGTATTCCCGCCCGTTTTACCCGTACACAGAAAGTTTTTCCCTGAAGCTCTTCTGCTCTCACACTTAGTACATTCTGCAAAATACTATCAAAGTCACCCAGCGGAAATTCGATGACCTGAGAAAAAGACTCAAGGCCTGCTGTTTTTTTCAATTTTTCAACAACCTTTTCTGCAGACTGCAATTTTTCGTCAAATGTCACAAAAAGGTGATCCCATCCACCCGACACCGTGATTTCTTTCGAAATCGAACTCATATCAGACTGGATATTCCGCCTTAGTGACCGAATAAAGTGTTTTCGAACAGAAGGACTCTTAATGGTGATTTCTGAAAATATCCGAAGAAAAAACTTCACGAGCAATAATATAGTCCCCGAAAGCATACCCGAATCCCTTTTGTCGTACACGGTATGATTATTGACTATAATATTTATATATTGTATAATAAAATGAATATAAAAAGTCAATCTCATGAAGGGACATACCCTCATTATCGTAATCTCGAGTATACTCCTTTTGTCGGGGTGTAAAGCAGTTGACCAAGCAAAAGATCTCTTTAATCTCAATAAAGAGGCGAATAAAGCAAGCGAAGTAATAAAGATAGGTGATAAAATCGATACTGAAGAAAAAGTAGCAGCGGAAGCTGAAAATATGCCAGAAGAGGAACCCCTCAAAAGAAACTCCACGAAAAAGTATTTTGATCCGGAATATTCTTACGTGCTCATAGCAGAAGGTCAGCGTATGATATCTGAAGAAAACTATACCGATGCCATAAAATTATTCCAAAAATCACTCGAGCAAAATCCAGCAAACGAAGAAGCAGAAAAACTCATCGCATCAACAACAACCCTCCTTCAAAGCCAAAGACAAAATAATACAGTAGATCCACAGTATTCAAATATTCTCACCAATCATGGTGTTGAGTTAATTCATTCACAAGAATATGTAGAAGCAATTGATATTCTCACAAAGGCTGTTAAGAGTAATCCCAACAACACCCTCGCAAAAAGGAGATTAAAAAAAGTCAAACAGCTCCTTGAAGATCAGACAGCAAAAAAAAATACAACGTATGATGTGTGGGGAAATATTGAGACAGCGCATTCCGTTTCAAATCAAGAAGAGATTCCACCTTTAGAACAAGAAGTACTACCCTCCTCTTCTCCAAAAGAAGAAGAAAAACCGCCCAAACAAAAAATTCAAAAGACCACTACAAACGATGATACATCCACTCCGGCGAGTATTTCTGATGAATGCAAACAAGCAAAAACAGAGACTATCCCTATTGATTTTTACGATGGAATAACACTTTCTGCTGAAATACCAACCATTTTTCGTCCAGGTGAGATATACCATCTCTCGGGAAAAATTACGAATGGAGCTTCGAGTGTAAGTGCTTTTTTTAACACGAACGGAGATGAAGATAATTCTTCTCAGCAACAATTTCAGGGCAGCGTATCTGGGAAACAATTTATGATTCCTGTGTATTTTGCAAGTCCTGGTGAATATGTCTTTGCCGTCAGAACAGGAAAAGAGGGAATTTCAAAAGCAAAGCTCATCACCGTAGCCCAGTCAACATGTTCTCCTGAACAAGAAAAACCACCAGCCGCACCATCACTGACAAACATCACCGTAGAAAACGGTATGACAAACATACATTGGGACGCACCAAAAACAACACTTCATCGAATAGAGTTTACCCAAGCAAACACATCAGTCTCATTTTATGTATACAATCACAATAGCTTCTCTCCACCAGTAACAGCCTTTAAAAAATTCATACCCGGTACTATCCGAGTCTCCCTTTGGGGTGCTACCAGTGATGAAAATTCTCATGAGCAGACTTCACAATGGGTTTTTGGGGGAGAAAAAGATATTACAGCTGTCACACATTTCTCACGAAAAGAAAACAAAATACAAGCCGAACTCACCGACTCCTTTACTCTCGGTGATACCATCACCATTGATGGGACAACAGAAAAGCCACTAAAAAATAAAATGCTCGTTATTGACCCAAATGAAACAATCTTTGAGGTCGATATCTCTCAAAAAGACAATACGTTTACTGGTGAATTTACTCCAAAAATATCAGGTGTACATATTTTTGAAATCAACCAAGATGATATGATCAGTCTCTTCAGTGGCGCAAGTGTTCCAGAAGATACATATCCACTTCTTCCAGATTTTTTTGATCTTCAACAAAAACATGAGAAAGAAAACAGGAGTATCGAAGAAATGGAGCAATACATGCTAAACCTCGTCAATACCGAGCGAACAAAGAGAAAACTCGGAACGCTCAAAATTGATAAAGACCTCAAAGCTCTTGCACAGTTACGAGCCAGAGATATGTGTGAAAGAAAGTACATGGAGCATACCGATCCTGATGGAAAGGATGCTGGTGATTATGCTTCCCAGTTTAACATCACCGTTGATATTGGAGAAAATATCGGACAGGGTGAGACAGTACGTAATGTTCATGAAGGATTAATGCATTCTGCTTCACACCGCAGTCTGATTATTAAACCAACAAATGTAATGGCTGGATTTGGGTTTTGCTGGACAACAAAAGAAGAAAATATTCTGAATGTTGTGCAAATTTTTGGATTAAAGTAATGATTTCTTCAAAAAAATCATTGGCCACGCTATTGATGCTTTTAGGAGCTCCGCTTCTACTGACGGGATGCTTCTCTAGAAACCAAGAAGTATTCATAGATGACAACCCTTACCCATATTCTCAGCAGAACGATGAACTGAGTATTAAAACTCCAAAACCAATTGAGACAGATAAAATAAAAAAAGATCTTCAGAAAATTATTGAGGATGTTTCACAGGAGGAAAATACAGCCCATAAACAAGCAAAATCTATTGCTGATGAATTAAGCAATATGTGGGGTCCAGGCGAAGAAGATCCAAAACTTCCAGCGTGGGATCTGAACTCTAAAAATGCAAGAGAGAAACAAAACAAAGAAACCGCAAAAAATGAGGAAAAACGATTCACAACAGAAAAAACTCCCCCAGAAGAATCAAACGTCCACAAAGAAGCCGATTGGATGAGTGACCCCACCTTTACTACCATTTATTCAGCCCCAGAAACAACAGTACATGAAACAGAAAATACAGCAGATGATACACAAGATTCGTATTCTGAGCAGCAACACGCGGCACCTCCTCAAAATCGCGAAGAAGAACCTTTAGAAGAAGAACAAAAGAGTCCTCAAAAGAAAATACAAGAAAAAATTACAGAAAAACATGGAGAAAATCCTGATGAAAAAGTATCAATTGATAAAACAGAGCAGCCAAGTGACATTGAGAAAAATGAAACTCCTGTTCCAGAGCAAGAACACATAAAAGAGAAGAGCCAAGAACAAATTGTTCTCGATATCATCCGAGATATTACAAAATACACGAGTAAAAAAGGACAACAACAGGCACTGAAATCAGAGCTTGATACCATAGAAAATAACCAAGAGAACCTCGGTATTCTTGTTGACCTCAAGTCATTTTTACCAGAATCATTTCATGCAAGCATTAACGAAAAAATTTCACTCATCATAGAAGAAGAGATGAAGAAATAAAAAAATTGACACACACCTCGAATAGTCCTCGTTATAACTCATGGTTTCTCTTTGATTTGTTCAAAAAGAATGGTAAAAATAGTCACATAGTTTTTTGGATACTCCTTATGAAAAAAGAAACCATTATTCGAATAGCCGTAGGAATTTTTGTCATTGGAGCCCTTCTGGGTTCTGCCATATACTCTACTTCTCTCCCATCTCCGCAAGGAAAATATGTCGATGCCATTTCAGCGGGTGGAGAATGGTTTTTAAATCACCAAAATGAATCCTTTCTCTATTATGAGTTTATTCCCGTCCTCAATGTAGAATCCAAAAAACATCAATACTTGCGAGAAATGGGAGCGATGTGGTCGATTGCAAAGCTTGCTCATTTTCTCGATGATGAAAGATATACTGAGCTCGCCAATAAGGGATTTTCTTTTTTTGAAAAAACCTTTAAGTATGACCCCGGTCAAGATATTTCTTTCGTAAATATCACTCCACACAAAATTAAACTCGGATACAATGCATTTGTCATACTCACTCTCCTAGAATTGGGGCATGAAAAATCAGAAGAACTCCTGAAAACAATGGCAAATGGCATACTCTTTCAACAAGAACCATCGGGGCAATTGAAGACTTTTTTCTATTCAAGCAGAAAAACAGGAGTTGACTTCTATCCAGGTGAGGCCATGTTTGCTCTTATGAATCTCTATGAAAAAACAAAAGAAAAACAGTACGTTCAGGCTGTTGAAAAAGCACTCCCGTACTACAGAACATATTGGAGAGAAAATCAAAATACAGGATTTATTCCTTGGCAAACCCGAGCGTATCGAAAACTCTATCTCGCCACGGGAAAATCAGAAATATCAGATTTTATTTTTGAAATGAATGACTGGTTGTTAGATCAGCATCCATCTGAAAACTGCTCTCATTTTGATTTCTCAAAAAAAGGTATTGTGACCGCAGTATTTATGGAGGGGATGGTACAGGCATATCTGCAGGCAAAAGATGTCGGTGACACAGAACGAGCAGCCTGTTACAAAACTTTTGTCCAAGAGGGAGCCGACTATATTATTTCACTCCAAGTGAGCGACCCAGAAGATCCCGCCTACGGAGGGTTTCTTTCAACCGATACCATCGCAAAATATGTCTTTAAGAAAGATGCAAAAAATATTCAAAGACTCATAGAGAGAGGAAAAACAAACCCGAAAAAAGCTCCAAATTTTACACGGGTAGATAACAATCAGCACGCTGTCACCGCGCTCATCGAAGCATATGAATATGGACTGCTCAAATAATTAATAAAGAGTGTTCACCACATTTCTCTATCTTTTAAAAGTATCGCACTGCACCTGTCCCCCTCTTTCGTAAAGAGGGGTTAGGGGAGATTTTCATAAACCATTGCGAAGCATCCTATTCTTCCTTCTACAAAAAGAGTTCTAATGCCAAAATCACCGCATGCATCTGATGTTGAGTGACATCGATTCGAAGTCCAGGTTCGCTCTTATGATTCATGACTCCTCCGTAAGCAAAAGAGTCTTTCTTTGGATTTTTAGCACTGTATCGTCGGAGAAATATATTTTCAATACTACTACCGACTTGCCAAGAAGTGAGTTTTAAGAGACCTTTTTCAATAACAGCCCCTATTTTTTCCATTGCTGCTACATTGTGTGTTAATCGTGCTAGCTCCCAAGCAGAAATAAGCCCCTCGTAAGCGTAGGCTGTATTTCGAGGACGAGAAAGTGTTCTGTGAATATCAATCATCCAATATGCCAAATCAATCGTTCTCTTCGCATAATCTTGATATCCATCCCACTGTGCGGTGTATATTTCATAAAAAGACATCGATCCCCATTGATAAAACCCTTTTGTCGTTTTACTATCTGGGTCTTGCTGCAAAGCCTCCACAACGTTTATTTCATACATATTCTCAGCAGATTCCATCACTATTGTCGAAAGTGATTCATACCCCGCATATTTTGCTGCTTTCACAAGCGCAAGTAGCGCCTCACCATCAAAATATGGTGATGGGTTTCCAAAGCCCTTTCCTGTTTCAAAATCGTAACGAGAATAAAACTGACCATTCTCTTTGCGAAGGGTGAGAAGAAACTGGATGTAAGCATCCAATTCTTGCCGATACTTCGTTTTTTCTTCTGTGGAGAGGTCCGTCTGTAAAAATTCAATAAGAGAAAGGGAAACAAGAGCAACGGTCCCTGTTGCCCCTTTATTATCTTCTGGATACACAATATATTTTTGATTCCTATTTCCATCTTTTGATATTTTTTGAAAAAACTGAAAACCTTTTCCGAGAGCCTGTTTCGTTGCTTTGGAAGGATTCTCTTTATGAATAAGTGCTATTCCCCAAAGCGCACCTGCTTGTCGAACCTGATTATCATCAGCTTTGAACTTTTTTGTCAGAAAATTATATTCATAATGAAAATTTCCCTCTTCCGTCTGATTATTGAGGAGGAACTGTGTGCCGAGCGAAAGTGATTCTTCAAGGAGATGGCGTGAAAGATGAGTATCTGAGTTTTTCACTTTCTCTAAATCTTTTTGATTTTCCTGTGAAGATGGTACACATCCAATAAAAAGGAGAAAAAGAATAGGAAAACTGATGAAATATATTTTTTTCATAAATCGAGGAATATGTCTTGAACAATATATTTCCCTTCCATGAAATACAAGAAAAACAAAAAACAACCTTGCCAATACTTCAGAAAAGGAGGAGACTCCTCAGCTATGAAAAATCGAATCCTTATTGGGCTTTTATGTACCATCACTCTCTTTTTTGGGTGTGGGAATCAAGATTCTTCCGAATCCGAGAAAGCCGCTCTTTCTGCATTAAAAACTATCGAAAAACCTGAATTTCGCATTCAATTACCGACATCTTGGGAAGAAATCCATCCCTCCCGAGTAGGAGAAGGAATCTCCGATAGTGAAAATATTTATTCCTACTTTCAATCCAGAAGAGATGATTTCACATCAGAAGGTATTTTTTTTACAGTGGTTACAGAAAAAATACCAAAAGATATTTCTACTCTTGAATTTTTTTATAAAACAAGGGAAAATGAAAAGGATACTTTTTTTGAGTATACTTTTGAATCAACAACAGACGTGATTATTTCCGGTCAAAATACAAAATTTATTGTATTTAAAGCCAGAATGAATCCCGATGCTCAACAGTTTCATTACTCCCAAACGTTTCTTTTCAACAACGGAGTTGCTCTCGTCTTTACGATTGGAATACCCACTGATTCAGAAGAAATAACCGAAAATATGATCCTCAACATTTTCAAAAGCATACAACTCCTTCCAGGCGACGTGGCCAAGTGGTAAGGCAGGGGCCTGCAAAGCCTTTATCGGCGGTTCGAGTCCGCCCGTCGCCTCCAATACGATGAGTTTGATTCCACCAAGTGGAAGAAAAGTAAATCGGATTGGAGAGCAGCAAATCAATGAGTAATTAAATCAAAATACAGTTCATTCAATACGAAGCCTAAGCTCCTACGGAGTTGAATTCTGAAATCCAAATACTTGAAGAACTCTCAGTAAGTTGATAGCTCAAGAGTTCAAAATTCCTATGCCGAGGTGGTGAAATGGTAGACACGGAGGACTTAAAATCCTCTGAGGGCAACCTCGTGCGGGTTCGATTCCCGCCCTCGGCACCAAAAGGGATTTCTTGAAAACAGGCTGAAAAAGACTATCGCTATTTTCATTTGTTTTCTCCTCCTCTTCATATCTGCCTTATCGGCAGCTATTCCGCTGCGGACCAGAAATCTCGCATTTTAGTCATTTAAAAAATACCCTCCCTTCTGGGAAGTTTTTTAAATATTTCTATTCCCTTGATTGAATCGCCCTGCTTGCCATTTCATGTCGAATATCGTCAATAAGGGCATTTTGTTGACACCTTTTAGTATACAATTTTGTGTAATCCACACTGGCCCCTTTCTGAATAATCCGAAAAACTGCATTCCTTGTAAAAATGAGCTTCCATATTGGTATTTCAGCGGTATATTCCATATATTTTTTCTTGTATTCCAATAATATTGGTTCTAAATTTTTACACTGAATATGAGATATTTTTATATTCTCTCGGGTTTGCTCTGCCATATCACGAAGTGCTCTATTGATCTGAGTATAAAATGATTTTACATTTGGAATCTCTTTAAGAATCTTCTTCTGTCCATTGTACTCCATAATAAATACATGTTCTAAGATTTCATCATTTATTCTGTACTGCTCCAAATCAGAAATTCGAGGTAATAAAATATCTGGAGGAATATCATACTTCGTTACCATCTGCTGTAACGTGGTGAGCCCAATATTCTTCACAGCAAAACCAACTATGTACCCAGCAAAACCTGAATTCTTATTTTGCATTACCATTTGCCCCAAATCAAGAACATCAAATACATCTTCAAGAGCAGCTTTATATTCACCAGATTTTATTTGAGAAAGAGCCAATAAACTGACAAGACGTACACCCTGCAGGTGCTGTGAAAATGTACAATATCCTTCTTCATCACGACAATCATAACGAGAGAGTTTCGCTGCATTTTGCAAGATATCAAGTGTTTCTGCATTTGCTTTTAAAATTGCATCCACTTCTGCCTTATTCCAGGCAACACCCGTTAAAAAATCTTGATATCTCTCTTTTTCATCTCCTGTTGGCGAATAAATAGTGCCCCGAATACTCTCAAGCAAAAAATAAGCATTGTCTTTGTCTGCTAATGGAGCAGATTGTAGTTGAGCAAGATCAGAATCATCGACTTCTGGTATATCAGGAAAGAAAAGATTGAGAGAAGCAAGAAAGAGAAGTGGGATGTACACCATAAAAAATGGCACCTGAACAAATAATCTCCGAACTGGTCCTACGAATTGTTTTCGGAGAATAAAGGCGAGACCCCCTATAGTTATTATCAGAACATGAATTACAGCTCCAAAATCAGGGTTAAATAATGATTCATATGAATACAAAGTTATTATTGTGAGGAGAGCTATTGTCGATCCGAGAAACATCAGAAATACAACCGGAAGTGTCCATCTTCGGAACCGAAAAATACCCCAGAAAAGTAGAGCAGAAATAAGATAAAAAATGGTATTTATCCATATTTGAGAATCTCTCAATACGAACTCCAGTAAGTCCTGATTAGATATTGAATATTCATAAAGACTGCGAAAGAAATAGAAACTCAAGAAGAAAAATCCCATAATAACGAGTCCCCGAAATATCAAACAAATTTTCTTTGACATACGTATTTATATCATTCGTTTTATAATACCATTTAATAACTAATAACTCAATTCAGTAGCATTATGAAGCTTAAAAAACATCAGATTCTATGACTCACAACGCTTTGATTGAAGCCCTCTTATTTTTATGATAATAAAGTAATTCGTAATTCGTAATTCTTTACGGTAATAATCCCGCCTCAAATCCACCCCTCTCTTCAGGTGCTACAAGTTCTACAGAACCAAAATCTGTTCCACCACAACTACCATCCTCAACTGCAAAAAAGAGCTGAAAAATATCCAATCGCTCGTCTCCATTATTCCAACGAATTCTCTGCGCAATGTCACTCGGATTGGCGAGTAAAATTCTCACAAATGAAGAAGATTCTTTGAGTGCTGCTTCTAGTTCATATTCAATGATAGATTCTTCCTGAGGATCTAACACAAGGACATCTCCCAAAAACCGTGCGTAGTCCGAAATATCCTTTTTTTGTATACACGATTCCCCCACAAAAGAATTTTCAAAAGGAGCGTATGATTTATATTTATATCGAATCGTTTTTGTATCCCCTTCTGTAAAATCCCAAGATTGCCCATCTGTAAAGAGTCTATCTGAAGTAGTCAGTGCCACGTCAACAAAATCTGGAATCAGTTTTAGAGCTCCTTTTGTGCGTACCAAAAGTGTCGGTGTCATTCCGCTTGAATAGGGATATCCACACTGCACGAGTGTTTCTCCTGCTTGTTTATATTCAAAATTGTCTTCTTTTGTTTGATCATCGACGAGAAGACATAAATTTGGATTTGCTTGACCAGTCCAAAACTGAATAAGTCGTGTAATATGCTCTGCCCAAAGTTTTGGATCACGAACATTCACATCAAATGGAGGAAAAAGTTCAGCAATAAGGTTTGGATTCGTAATCTTTGCATCTACTACATCAGGTGCTGGATACATAAGGTCTGTAAGATATTCAATGGCATCTTCACGAGAAATAGGAGTCGGTGGAGGGGGTGGAACATCTGGATGAAGAGGAGGATTAACATCTGCCAGTGTATCAAAAAGGACAGGTGTCTCAGGAAAATTTCTAATTGGTGGTGCAAGAGCATTCGTACTTATTTCCTGATGATTCTTTTGTTGGGCAGGTGACAATGCTGTCACATGTTGAACAAGTGATTGGACTTGAAAAAGAAATTTATGTGCTGCTTGAACTAGGGTCTCCTTTTCTTCTCCTTCTGATGAAAGAGACATCGGAATCATATTTGCATTTTCTGGAGTAATGGCAGGGGGGGTAATAAGTGCTGCACGAAGATTTAATACGATTTCTCGTGTTTCCTTAGAAGCATCCCCACGTGACATAAAGGCATCCTCAAAATCAGCAACGGTAATTGCATCAAGGCCAGGTGCAACGCCACCAGCATTTTTATTTCCTAAAAGAGCACGCTTTAATATTTCCATTGCGATTGCCTTATGTGTAACCCATCGATAGGCAACTTCCCCATTGGCTCCACCATCCCCTGTAGCGGTAAAAAATGTATGAGCCCCCATTCTCCCGATAGTAACTCGACCAGCGAGAGCTGGATCATCAAAATTTGTTCCGAGGAGATCTGGCTGAAAATCATCACCAGTGAGAACGAGAGATTTCACAACGCCAGTATCACATATCTCATCACAGACAGCTTCTGGATTTGGTCCAACAATAGAGACAATTCGAGGGTTCACATGTGAACCAACAAAAACCTGAGCGTTTGAGTCGGCTTGATGTAATTGATACGTTTCCCAGAGCATATTTGTCCGGTAAAAAGCATCGATTACCATCTTTTCTCCTATATTAGGCCAGAGCCATTGTCCATTTATAGAAAAAACAAATTTACCAAATGGTCCAGCTTCACCAGCTTGCCAGCATATTCCATCCCCTGATCCTGGAGGAATGATACCTTCACGATCATCATTTGGATCATTATCAACAGCAGCATATACAAATACTTGAACTTCCTGATATTTTTCTGCCAGTCCATGCACTTTCACCTCCCCTCTCTCCTCAACCTCTAACCCATGTGCTTGGCTCGTAATAATCGCTCGTTTCCAAAGGTATCCATCTTCACCTCTTACCACCATATGCTCTGCCCAATTTGATTGCGGCGTTATCGGACCATCCCTTCCCTCTAAAGAAATATTGATACACGGATCACCAGGAGCAGCAAGAACAGATGCCGTGAAACTGGAAAGAAAGAGGAGGAGTCCGAAAAGGAATTTTTTCATATGTTTATGTGTTTGACACTCTTCATTGTAGCATATTCTCTTGCAGAAATAAATATATTAATGTATAATATTTAGATTTTGTCAAAAAGATAAAAAGAGAAAAAAAACTACTGGTAACGCTGATGACAGCTATTACACTTCTTTCGAGTGGAATTCTCTTTATACCTCCAACAGAAATTGCATCTGCGAATGAAGGTGATCCCGATAATGGACTCGTTCTTGAAATTAATGCACGGCTTCGAGATGATGAAGGTGCGAGATGGCAATACAGTGGAAACAACGGAATAACTCCAAAAACAAAAGGAATCTCCATGGTAATAGATGGGTGTCCTGGATTTGATAGTCCAGATCAGTGCTGGCTTCTCTCTCCTCGTCAATTCCGAAGACCAAATGCTTGGGTAGCCGGTGATCCTGATCCACAAGAGCCAATCAGAGATGGAGACACATGGTATCTTCCTATGGATGGATACTTTCGGTTTGCCATTCCAGATACTGTTGATGCTGTAACAGTCACACTTACTGATGAAGTTGGAAATCATGTTACGTTTGAACAAGAGCCCCCTGCTGATCCAACAGCAGGAGATCTTGGAATAACAAAAAGTAGACGAATCGTTTTTGACACAAGCCATATCATCTTTGACAAAGATGATATTCAGGCACCAGGAGGGTACTTAAATGAGCTCAGCTTTTATGTCACGAGAGATGACCTCTTTAATCGCCTTCGAGTCGGTGATGTTCCACTTGGGGTATTCGATCAGTTTATCACCAATGTCGGACAATTTTTCCGACGTGCGGCAGCAATGCTTGGTTGGACACTTGAAATAACAGAAGAAGGGTTTCGAAATTCAAAAATTGAGGAAATCACACTTATTATCCGCGATATTGTAAATGGAATTATTATTCTCACTATCATCGGACTGGCCCTCATGTGGGTCTTTTCTGCACTCATTCCAAAAAATGTTCTCAGAACATCAACGGCTCTTGTAGCAATGTCTGCTTTTGCTGTGAACTTTGCTATGCCTATCGTACAGCTCATTCTTGATGGAGCAACAGTTGTTCAAAAAACATTCCTCACACGAGAAATTAGTGAAGATCGTTTTTTACGTATCGAGAATATTTCTGATGTTTGGGTCGGAACTGGTGTCCAGATAATGCAACCAAAAACAATGGAGGTCGGTGATGAAGAAATTGAAGGACAAATTGATATCACTGATCGATTTGTAGATATGCGACAAGAATCGACCTATTTTCATGGGTTTCTCCTCTTCGCTCTTGCTTGTGGTGAAATTCTTATTGCCATTGTCCTTGCATTACGAATCGTCATTCTGTGGTTTTTCCTTATCTTTTCTCCATTTTTTGCCGTCCTTCCTATCTTTCGGTTTAGTCGGAGTGTCTTTCGGTACTGGTTCTGGCTCTTTGGTCGCTGGCTCTTTCTCGGCCCCCTGATTGCCATATGCCTGTTTATCTCTATATCCCTTTGGCAACACACCGGAATCCCTATCGAAAGTAGCTTTGAGGGCTTTGCTGGTACGGCATTTCTTTCAAATACAACCAATATACAAATGTATGCACCGGGGGTGATACGTGGAGCGGGTGATAATATGAGCACTGCTACTGAGCTCATGAAATTCATCATTGGAACTCTTATGGTATGGTACAGCGTTATTGTGCCTTTTTGGCTTACTCGATCAAAACTCCTCTCTCCATGTTGTGATGAGAATAAAAATAAAAAAATTGCAAAGGGTCCAACAAAGATTATCGCTCCAAGCGGAGGAGGCCAATCAGGAGGTCCCTCAGGTGGTGGTTCTGGTGATAAACCGGTTCTAGGAGTAGGGGTAAAACCGCCATTAACACCTCCTGGTAAATCTGCATTTCAATTTAAAGATACAGGAGGTGTACCCGATTCAATTACTATCACATCACCAAAGGTTAATATTAGTACACCAATAAGCGTTTCAGAAACTATCGGGTCAGAAGAAGAAGGTGTAAAAACTCAAGAAAATCAAGGAACATTCGAAAGTCTAAGTGTTCCCATTCCAGAATCAGTTTCAGAAAATGAAACCGTTGTTTCTGCAGCAGAACAGTCAGCAACAACACAATCTTCAGCAAGTGTAAGTGCATCACAACAGCAGTCGACAAATGTTTCTGCAGATGCTACTGCCCAGCAGAGTACAGAAACAAACGCTACTGCTGAAAATGCTGCAAGTGTCTCTGCAGAGAGCACAGTCTCAGCATCTGCTCAGTCAGAGGCAACTGCTGCTACTCAGGCTCAGGAGTCTGAGTCAATATCTATGTCAGATATCACATCAGATACAACTCAAACTTCGCAGCAAGAAGTACAACAGACCGAAACACAGCAGGAACAGGTTCAAGAGACAACACAACAAGAGGTACAAGAAGTTGCTCAGCAAGAAGTACAACAGA
>JANTGK010000023.1 GCA_024762935.1 Candidatus Peregrinibacteria bacterium
GAGTCTGGTCATCAGTGTTATCAAGATAGCCACTAAGGTCTACTGTTGTTCCATCGTTTGTGAGGGCAAGAGTGTTGCCGGTAAGGGTGAGGTCTTGTATCTCGTTGGTGATATCTGAGTCAGCGTCGGTGTGAGCATCAACATATTGCTTTGGAGCGGCACCTAACACATCTGTTGGATTTGCATTTAAAACAAGATCACCAGTCATAGTTCCACCAGCGAGAGCCAGTTTTGCGTCAAGAGCATTTTGAAGATCAGTTTGATTGGAAAGAGTTCCACCGATAGAACCCCAAGTGGTCGTTCCATCTCCGATTCCCTGAGCAAGAATTGCTCCATTACTATCCTTACCCTTCAACTGAAATGTTCCAGTTCCTTCATTAAACCACAGAGTCCACTGACTATTTGCAAAATCACCATCAGCTGGTGCTGCATTAGGTCCCGGCAAAAAAGCAGCTGGGCCTTCAACATCAAGAGTTCCATTAACAAAAACTTCATCAGTGGAAAAATCTCCACCAATAAGTGGAGTCGAAGAATCAGAATTTTCTATATACAATCTATTAGATCCAAGCTCATTTTGCCCAGCTTGATTTCCAATAAAAATATTTCCTATCCCACTGAGATTTTTTCCACCAGCAGCATATCCAATGGCAACATTATTATTTGTTAAAAGTGTTGTTGCGCCCCACTGACCAGCAGCATCATCTCCAGACCAAGAGGAAGAAATTTCAAATGTATCAGCTGTGCGATTACTTATAGTATATGTCCCATCGTAATTAGTAGTCCCCGCTATAGAGACCTGTGTTCCATTAATAAGTCCATGTCCAATAGAAGAAACGGTAACTTTTCCAGAACCAGCATCTGCAAAAGCAGTAATCTCACCAATTTTCCCAAGATTACCAAGAGCGGCAAATCCATTGGCTATATTATATGACCCAGTAGTGTTTGACTCTAGAGCCGTATTTCCAGATGCAGTATTATTTGTTCCAGAAATATTCTTTCGGAGTGCAAACTCTCCAAGAGCGGTATTGTAGCTCCCACTTAAATTTTCATTCAAAGCTTCACGTCCAAGAGCAGTATTTTCTGAACCAGAAGTATTAGTATTCATACTTAAGTACCCAACAGAAGTATTACTATTTCCTGATACGTTTTTTCCAAGAGCATCAAACCCAAAAGCAGAATTTCCCCCTCCATTAATATTCTCTTTCAAAGCTTGATATCCAATAGCAGTATTAAAATCACCAACTGTATTTGTTTTAAGAGCATACCGACCAACAGCAGTATTATAGGCACCTGTTGTATTCCCTAAACCAGAATCAAGTCCTACAAATGTATTATTATATCCATCATCAATAGTAGTATTTGCCAAATTCTCTCCACCATTTCCAACAATAAGACTTCCAGTAAATGACGTTTGATCAGGAAGGTAAAGCATCTGCGTTCCACTGAGAGCAATTTTCCCGTTTACATCGAGTGCCTGAGAAGGAAGAGAAACACCAATACCAACCCTTCCATTATTATCAATGAGCATCCGTTCTACACCATTTGTATCAAAACGAATAAATTCTTCATTAGAGAGCTCTTCTGTTTGAACTTTTGTCGTTCCATTTGCATCAGAAATCTCATCAGGGATAGCAGCACTAATCTGCGCATCCACATAAGCTTTACTCGTCGATGAATCATTTGCACTTGGAACTGCAGGAAGACCAGTCATTTCATTTCCCCCCATAACGATATCTCCGGTCATAGTTCCACCAACAAGGGCAAGCTTTGCATCGAGAGCTGCTTGCAAATCAGCTTGATTACTAAGTGATCCACCAATTGAGCCCCAAATTGTACTTCCATCTCCTATATTCTGAGAAATAATCTGATCAGCACTATCTTTTCCCTTTAATTTAAACTGACTTGTCGCTTCATCATACCAGAGAGTCCACTGGCTCGTAGAAAAACTTGCATCAAGCGGCGCTGAAGTTTGCGCTGGAAGAAAAAAATCACCATTATGAACATCAAGAGCTCCATTTGGAGCCCCGGTACGAATTCCAAGTCCTTTTGCTGTATCATTCCAAAAAAACTTTGCATTATTCTCTGTAAGCGTAGAGCCATCTGCAAAAATAACCGATCCAGCAGTGAGTCCAGAAGCATCAAAGCCACCAAGATTTGCTGCGGGAGTACAATTGTTTCCATCGGAATCGCAGTATAAGTCTGCACCGACATTTCCAGCAATATCAACCAGCAAGCTACCATCTGGAGTCAAATCACCAATACCAACAGCACCACCACTCTCAATTATCATCCGACCAGTATCATCGGTAGAAAAAGTGAGGTCAAATGCATCTTTGTTACCAAGTATCCTGTCTTTACCACGAGTGTCACCACCGTCAGTAAATTCTCCAACACCAGATCCACCAACAGTATTATCCACATATTGTTTCGAAGCAGCAGCATCTGCCACAGATGGCAACGCAGGCAAACCAGTAATCTCATTTCCACCCATAGCAAGGTCACCTGTCATAGAATCTCCAGTAACGTTTACAAATTCATTTTGAAGATCTACCTGATTTCCAATGGTCCCACTAATAAGCCCCCAAGTCGCACTGCTTCCTCCACTGGCAAGATCACTCGTGCTGTAGCAGTTGCCTCCACTTGCGTCACAGAACTCTGTTGCACCAACCTGTCCTTCTACATCCAAAAGAAGTGTTCCATCAGGGGTAATATTATTTACCCCATTTCCAATACCAATTTTTCCCGTATTAGTGATATGAACCCACTGTGTTCCGCTTGTTTCAATCCCAAGAGCATAATTATCATTATTTCCGATTGTCCTATTTGCTCCAGCAGTATCACCATCATTGGCAAAATCACCTCCTGAACCAATAACCTGATTTAAATAGCTTAAACCATCGCTCTCAAGCCCTTTAATTCGAAATTGATCATTCGTCTCATCAAACCATACTGACCATTGAGAGGGTGAAAAATCAGCATCAGCAGGGGCAGTAGAAGCAGATGGCAAAAAGGCACTCCCTCCAGTTACATCAAGAACACCGTTAAGATTAGCAGATGTAATACCCGTCCCAACACCGAGTTTTCCATCGACGGTGAGGTCACCAGTAGATTGAATATCAAGGTTCCCTTCAATATTTAAATTTGTTTTTACATCAAGGTCTCCCGCATTTACAACAGCTATTTCAGTTCCATCAGTATCATAAATCCCTCCAGATTTCTCAACAATCCAGTTCGTCACCCCAGAAATGGCTGTTGTCCACGCAGTATGAAAATCATTACTGTTAGCAATTGCAGAAGTATCAAAAACCCATCCCGGTATATTAAATTTTGTAAAAATATCTGTAACCGTGTAGAGGTCAGGCTGATTGCCAGAAGGAAAGTCTGGCACAGTAGATGCATATGCAGTATGAGCAACTCCCATGTTACTGATAATTACAGAGGTCATCGCAAATGCTGCAAGAGTACGTCTCGCAAATACTAAAAGAAATGAAGGCTTTTGATTTTTCATGTTGATATTAAATTATCTATATATTTTACCAGAATTAATATCAAAAAACAAGACCATTTCTATAATTTATAGGGCATATTAAAGCCATAAAATGAATTTATATATAATTTTTTATAGACTTTCCAACCACATGAATAACGACAACAAAAGAACTCAAAAAATATGAAGTCCCAATGAAAGTGTCCTAGGTGTCACCGAGGACAAAGTTCTTCACTCCATTTGCCCCTCCCTTTAGTAAAGCAGCTCAAGACTCAAGATACTTCAGGGTTCAACCCTGAAGTACAGAAGTATCAGGTTCATTTACAAAAGCCCTGAACGCATCAAGAGATAAAATATATTCACTGTATTTTTCAAGTTGCTCACCACATCTGTCCCCATCTTTCTCAAGAAAAGTACTCCACTGTATCTGTCCCCCTCTTTTTTAAAGAGGGGATAGGGGAGATTTTTATACATTACGAAGCATCCTTCTTTAATATTGGCTGATAGCTTATCGCTAATAGCCTTCTTCCTCAATCATTAATCTTTCTCCTTCTTCTTGATTCTGCCGCAAACTAATACTCTCCATGAACGGTAAATTTCCAAATATTTGAGTCTTGCGAATGTGAAACACTAAGTGTTGAAAAGTCAACAAGAGCTGCAGAAACTGCAGGTGGAAGAAATGAAAAGAGTTCTTTTCTCATGACAAAAAACTCTTTCTGCTCATCAATATCTGGAATATGAGCAAGAAGATCAGAAGATGCTGAACTATTAACGCTATTCTCAAGTGCCTGTTCTACGAGTGAATACTGCTGTGCGAGCACCAAGAAAAGCGGAGATTGTGCAACAGAAATTGATTTTTTCTCCCCATCACTATTTTCCGCAATAATACTCGTAATTTCTGTACCCGCAACCGTTGCATTTTCAATATGAACGCAATCATCACAACCAGCTACTTCACGAATTTCTGTTCCATCTTCAAGAGTATGCGTAAATACTCGTGGAACAAATCTGGAAACAACTTTTTCAACGGCAAGAAGCATCTTTTTCTTCTTTTCAGCAACAAATTCTGAATCTTCAACCGATACTAATACAAAAGGAGATAATTCATTGTCTACCTCAGCAAAAGCAAAAAGGATTTCATTTTCTAAAAGGGGCAAAATATCATATTCCAATGAGATTTGAGATCCAAAATATCCTCTTAAAAAACTTTGGATCTTTCCATATACATAAAGAGAAAAAGCAGGATCACTTTCTTCAAGAGTCCCGAGTACATGTTCCACCTCCTTTCGCAGATTTTTTAACCCAGCTATAAAAACGAGCTTCTCTTTTGGAAGAAATGAGGTAAGAGTATCAATTTGAAGTGGTAAAGTATCTGGTTGCCCTACAATTCCCTCTTTACCTCGAGCAGTGACCCGAAACGTTACACCAGAATCATCCTGAGAAAAGGTAAGAATCAATCCTGGAAAAAAATCAACAAGAGGTCGGAAAAGTGCGGATACCTGAGGAGGAATCAGTTGTAAAATTGGTTCAGAATGAACATAAGCAAATGACTCTGCTGAAGCATCTGAATGAAGACGTAACTCTTGGTATTGCCCACTTCCTGAAAAAGAAGGAATTTGACCACGTTTTACCAAGAGAAGCTTCTGCAATAATGTTTTATCTTGCGTAATAATAAGCCAACCACGCCAAAAAAGAATGGTTCGCATTTGTGGCTGAGAGAACTGATAGTATCGAATCCCATCTTCAATACCCTCAATGGCAGACTCTGATCCAGGTTGGTTTCTTATAAATTCTTCAGCGTTTCGAGATTGTTTTATTCTGAGAAAAAGTGCTGGAAGATATGGAGTACTTGATGAAGAAATCGTGCTGTATGCGGCAACAGCAAGAGAATCAGAAAAAAGAGTAAGTCGTTCAGGATAAACTCCAAAAATTTTGTAGAGATATGCACTTCGACGCTGACATATTTGTGGTGCTTTTTGGGCAAGAGCGCTACTACAATCGGGATTCCCAATATCAGCAAAAAAAACAAGATCTTCTTTTGGGATAATGGATTCAGCGGCAGGGGTAAGAAGAGGAGTGGCAAAAAGAAGATATGCAGAACCAGTGGCGAGGATAATTCCAATAAGAAAAAGCCAAAGATTCGAGTGATTTTTTTCTTTCTTTTTACGAGAAACAATGTCTCTAAATTTCTGAAGTGATAAACCCATATCTATCATAATAATGGTACCAATATTGTGACGAAAGCGAGACGAGGAATCAATACAGAAAAAAGAGCTACAAATCACCAAATATGGGGATAAACAGAAATGAGAGGCAAAAAATACGCATAATAAATATGTGAATCAAAATCATTTTTCATGAAATGAGCACTGTAAAAAAAAATGAGTATACCAATTTCTTCTCTGAAAATATTTCAAGTCACGTACGTGAACAAGAAAATAAAAAATCTTCTTTTTCAACTTTGACACTCCATCAATGAGAGTGCTAAAATATTCCGGCTTTTTTAACTCATGGCAAAAGACTTATATTCAGAACTCGGAATCGAAAAAACGGCAACAGCAGATGAAATCAAACGTGCATATCGTAAATTAGCTGCAAAATACCATCCAGATGTAAACAAAGAAAGTGATGCAGAAGAAAAATTTAAAAAGATTCAAGAAGCATATGAGGTTCTCTCTGATCCTCAGAAAAAATCACAGTATGATCAGTTTGGGTCGACGAACGGAGGATTTGGTGGAGGTCAAGGAGGATATGGCGGTTTTAATGCCGAAGACTTCTCTGGATTTTCCGGAGGATTTGGAGGAGGAAGTGGAGGCCTTGGGGATATCTTTGAGACATTTTTTGGAGGAGGAGGTGGGAACAGCAGACAACAAGGACCAACTCATGGAAGAGATATTCAAGGGAGTGCTCGAATTTCTTTCGCAGAATCTGTTTCAGGAAAAAAATACACCGTTAGCATTGAAACACTCGTTCCCTGTAAAACATGTGAAGGTTCTGGAAAAAAGAAAGGGACAAAAACAAAAGAATGTCCTACCTGTGCAGGAATCGGGCAAGTAAACAGAGAGCAACATACTCCTCTTGGTGTAATCCGTACATCCACCGTTTGCCCTGATTGTAAAGGAGAGGGTAAAATTCCTGAGCATCCATGCCCAGATTGTATGGGTGAAGGTCGAGTTCGAGAAAAGAAAGATATAACCATCGATATTCCACCAGGAGTATTTGATGGCGCCTTATTAAGAGTGCCAGGAAAAGGTGAAGCAGGGGAGCGGGGACAGCCATCAGGTGATTTTCTTTTACGTGTACATGTTACCCCTGATAAAGAATTTCGAAGAGATGGAGATGATATTCACAGTGAACTAGAGATTAGTCTTCTTGAGGCAGTTCTCGGGAATGAACGTGAAATTCGTACAGCTCAAGGCCCAACAACAATAAAGATTCCACCGGGAACACAACCAGACGCAGTTCTGAGAATTCGTTCAAAAGGAATGCCAGTCCTCAACAGAAATCTCTCAGGAGATCACTTTGTTCATTTAAGAGTTCATATACCAAAAAAACTATCAGATAAACAAAAAAAACTCTTTCTGAAACTCGCAGAAGAATCTGGTGAAAACCTAAAACTCGAAAAGGGATTTCTCGAAGGACTCTTCTCTTAAAGAAAGGTTAAAATTCTATTGAAGCTCTATATGAATACCTTCATCAGAAGCAGTAAATATTACCTTATCTCCAACCTGCTTAAGTCTATCAGCAATTCGTTGGACAACATCAACCTTATCATCAAGTGTTCGCCAAACAAGGAGCCTTGTTTCATCTGCTATTTCCTCAGGACCCATACGAGAATTAAACTGATTATCCACTTTAAACATCTCCTCCTGTAATTCATCCCAAGTGATATCACCTTCTGTCTCTGTAGAATCAATAAATTTTTTTCGAATAACATTGAGCGTCCACGGAAGATTTTCCTCCACTAAACCCTGATTTTTCTCGAGCTCATCTCTCTGCTCTTCTTCCTGGAGGGTGTCAAATAGATCAAGTTGTTCTTTTCGCCCCATTTATACAATAAATATTCATATCATTCTACATGATTACCTGGTCTTCATCAAGTCATGACAAAAAATTATCATCTGATACAATACATTTATGAAAAAAACATCTGCACTCGTCCTCCTCTCTGGTGGTCAAGACTCAACAACAGCACTCTGCTGGGCGCTTGAAAAATTTAATAAGGTCTCAACCATTACCTTTAATTTTGGACAGACTCACGCCATTGAGCTCGAATCTGCAAAAAATATTGCCGAGTCTCTCCATGTGTATTTTCGAGTTATCGAATTAAAAGACATTTATCATAAAACCCCTCACTGCTCTCTTTTGTCAGAGGCCGATGATAAGCAAGCGAGTGAAAAATTTCCGGCAACGTTTGTACCGGGAAGAAATCTTCTCTTTTTGAATGTAGCGGCAATTCACGCATTTTCTGAAGGAATCCGTGATCTCGTCATTGGTGTTTCAGAGGTTGATTTTTCTGGATACCCCGATTGTCGTGAGGGGTTCATTTTGAGTGCAGAAAAAACAATATCACTTGCCCTTGATGAAAAATTTAAAATCCACACCCCGTTTATTCATATGAGTAAATCCGAAGAAGTCCTCCTTATGAAAAAATTAGGAAAACTCGACCTGCTCGAGAAAACACACACCTGCTATAAAGGACAACGTCCACCTTGCGGAGCATGTGATGCCTGTATTCTTCGGGCAAAAGCCTTTCAAGAAGCAGGCATTCCGGATCCAATTTTGTAACATTTTGCTTCAGTATCGGTACCACTCCTGCTTAAAAGGTCCATCTTTTGATATCCCGAGATAATTTGCTTGTGCATCAGTCAATTTTGAGAGCTTCACCCCAATTTTTGGGAGATGCAAAGCCGCAACTTTTTCATCAAGGGTCATTGGCAGCCGATGTACACCTATAGAAATATCTTTTGTCCAGAGCTCAATTTGCGCAAGTGTCTGATTACAAAAAGAATTACTCATGACAAAACTCGGATGCCCGTTTGCGCAACCAAGGTTCACGAGTCGACCCTCTGCCAAAAGAATAATTTCATTTCCCGATGGAAGGGCAATCGAATGGACTTGCGGCTTAATCTCAGTCCACTGAAGGTCACGGATACTTGCCACATCTATTTCATTATCAAAATGTCCGATGTTACACACAATAGCAGCATCTTTCATGACTTCCATATGTTCACGGCGAATCACGTCACAGCATCCAGTGGTAGTCACAAAAATATCCCCCTGAGGAGCGGCCTCTTCCATAGTGGTCACCTCATACCCCTCCATAGCTGCCTGTAACGCACAAATCGGATCAATTTCTGTAATGATAACCCGACACCCATTCTTTGCCAAACTTTGTGCAGAACCTTTTCCCACATCACCATATCCGGCAACCACAGCAATTTTTCCAGAAAGCATTACATCTGTTGCCCTTCGTATTCCATCGACGAGACTCTCACGACATCCATACAAATTATCAAACTTCGATTTGGTGACGGAGTCATTGACATTAATAGCAGGAATTTTTAATTCATTCTTCTCCATCATCTGATACAGCCTATGGACTCCAGTTGTGGTTTCTTCAGAAACACCTTTAATCTCTGTCAAAAGCTCGGAATGCTCATCATGAATGATTTGTGTCAAATCACCACCATCATCAAGAAGCATATTCGGTCTCCAACCATCCTTACCGGTAATGGTCTGCTCTATACACCAAATATATTCTTCTTCCGTTTCACCCTTCCAAGCAAAAACAGGAATTCCTCTATCTGCAATAGCTGCTGCGGCATGATCTTGCGTTGAAAAAATATTACAACTACTCCATCGTACTTCAGCCCCAAGAGCAACAAGAGTCTCAATCAAGACAGCTGTTTGTATTGTCATGTGTATACAACCTGCAATCCGAGCACCACTAAGCGGTTGATTATGGGCATACTCACTTCGAAGAGCCATGAGTCCGGGCATCTCTTTTTCTGCAAGCCGTATTTCTTCCCGTCCCCACTGAGCAAGGGAAATATCAGCAACCTTATAATCCATAATGTAAAAAAGTACCAAGTGATACTATAGGGAATTTTCCTCAGGTGCAATATTAAGGAAATCTCAAACCCAAATGCACAAATTACAAACAAATTTCAAAATATTGCATACAGAGAATTATTTTGTAAAATTAACTTCTTCTCTATTGTAAAAAACGAACAGAAAACTATATGAATTAGAAGAGCGAACATATTTATTTGCGAAGAATTGCCGAAGCTTCCTAAAAAAAATTCCAAAGAGTATGTCAAATAGAGAAGATATAAAAACAACTCACAAGATCATCTGGCTCTATTGGAGCGAACTATATGGAAGCAAACGAAACTTTGTTTAAAAAAGATTTTTTAATGAGAATGAAAATCAGTCGAAAAGAGGCAAAAGAATCAAGATATTGGCTTAAGCTTTTGGATATTAAAAAATCCTCCAAGAAGAGTGTATTAAATTGACACAAGAATCTCAGGAATTATTGAATATATTCCCCTTAATTATCGAAAAAACAAAATAGTGCATCGATTTTTAACATTGAGATTTGAATATTGTTTGTGTTTTGTAGTTTGATATTTGTTATTTAAGTACTGGGCAACATTTTCTCTCTCTATGATGTGGCATGAAAGATGCCCTACGCTGCCACCTTTTTATAATTCTTCCCTGTTACAGCAATCAAAGCAAAAAGAAAAAGGGCAAAAAATACAAAAAAGCCCTGAAAACCCATACTGTCGATAAAGAACCCACCAAGAAGGGGACCAATAATATTCCCGATATTATCCACCACCATAATTGGTCCAGCTGATGAATTTGATTCCTCTTGTGTTTCAGATGATTCTCGAGAAAGAAAAGTGTTAAGCTTCGATGCCGTCTGCGCTTTAGCACTGCTCATCCCAAAGAGATACCCAAAGGCAACCCCAAAACCCGCTACTATTAAGATAAAAAATGATTGTACACTCACAAGCCCAAGAACGAGGGTTGAGACAGCTGTAACAATAAGACCCAAAATCATAAAGTAGTGTCGACCGAATGTATCACCCATCTTTGCCACCACAGGCAGAAGACCAAGCACAGGAAGGATAAAAAGCAGCATCATAAGACTTCCAGGAATATTTTGAAGCCAGCCACTTTGCTCTCGAAGAACTTCAGTAAAAAAAATGGGGAGAAATGTTGCCAGAAACGTATCCCAATATGAAAACAGTCCCATTACCCCCATTGACCAAATAAGACCAATATCCCTTGGTTTTTTCTGAAATATCGAAAAAAATGTAAGAGCAGAACCTGTAAGTTCTTCAAAAATTTCTTTTTTTGAAAGCCGAGGAGTAGAATTATCATTCTTTTTCTCTGTTTTTGGAGAACGATTTAAAAATGGAATATGCATCAACACAATGCTTGGCATATGTTTTATTTTTTGCACAGCTTCACCACGAATAATCCGTAAATGATGATATATTTCTTGTTTGGTAATTTTGTGTATGTCCCTATCAAAGAGCATAAAAGCAAATATCCAGAGAGCACAAAGAAGTGTAAGAAGAAAAACCTTCATCATCATAAGGGCTCCCAAAAAACGATCGAGAATAGCAGAATCTGCATTTACAAGTTCTGCAGCACTCTCCACTGTTTCGCCTATAAAATATCCCGTCGCCAAGAGAACTGCCGAAACAGCAAGACCAATGAGCATTCCAATACCCTGTGCCAGCTGTTTGTACGACAAATTTTGACCATACTGAGATTTTTGACTTCTTCCCAGCACATACGAAACAGCAGTAATATCACAGAGATCAAATGAAATTCGAAAGAAAATAGCTGCCACAAAAGCCATCACCATACCATCTGTAGAGATGATAAAGAGAAGAACAGCAATAATCATTCCCACAATAGAGGTCAAAAAGAGATTTCTTGGAGGAAAAAGTCTTTGAAGAGAAGAGAAAAGACCATCAAAAAGCATTGAAAAAAGGGAGCCAATTGCGAGCGCAAGACCAGCCATAAAAATGCTTCCGAGTGCCTCATTTAAAAAAAGGACTACCGAAACGTTCATCGCTGTGTAAATACTCGCCCAACTCGCTAGTGTGACATAAAAATGCCACATACGTTCGTCTTTTATCGTTGAGTGATTTTGTATAAAACCGGGAACGTTCATTCTATTTATAGTATCATGTCATTTTACCATAAATATTAATGTATTGAAATATAAATTTGTGTTATTACATTGGCTCAAATCTCATTGACAAAAGAAACTCCCCAAAAAGGGGTCGGACACTTTTTTTTTCTAATTTTTTTAATATCGCTTAAAATAAGCATATTAATACACATGCATGTTATAATAGTATATTTTAAGTCACTTTATTTCTTATGTTTCACGAGAGATTGACCCATCATTTCTTTCGGCTTCTCAATTCCAAGGACATCCAAAATGGTAGGAGCAATATCTCCCAAATCACCTTTTTCTTGAAGTCCAATTGCATTTGGGGAAATCCAGCAAAAAGGAACCAAATTTTTTGTATGACCAGCATTTATGTCTCCATTACTAAGAATCATCTCATCAGAATTGCCATGATCAGCTGTTAAAAAAATCTCGTATCCTTTTTTTTGAAGAACTGGAATAAGCCTTTCAAGACATGCGTTGAGAACTTCTGAAGCCCGAATAGCAGCTTTAAGCTTACCAGAGTGACCGACAAGGTCCGCATTTGCAAAATTTTGAACAACCAGTTGATAATCTTTTTTTTCTATCGCATTAATTGCTGCATCTGTTTGTTCGACTGCTGACATTTCTGGTTTTTCTGCATATGAAGTACATTTTGGAGAGGGAATCAAAATCCGCTCTTCACCTGGAAACTCCTGCTTTCGTTGTCCAGAAAAGAAAAAAGTTACATGATTAAATTTTTCTGTCTCAGAAATTCTCAGCTGAGAGTTTCCCTGTTTTGAAATGATTTCACCAAGAGTATTATTAATCGTGTCATCACCAAAATGAAAAGGTTGTTGGCCCGCATCATAATACGGTCCAAATATTCCATAATTTTTAGCAGAAATTTGGACTGGTCGTTCAAATTCTGAGAAATTTTCATCACAGAGTACTGAAGATATCTGACGAGCTCGATCAGTACGATAATTAAAAAAGATAACAACATCATCAGGTTGGATTTGTCCTTCTTTCTCAAACAGAACGGGAGGGACGTAATAGTCTGACTTTTCTGATGTTGCATAATACTCATCAAGATATTCACTCCAACTTTGAGCAGTTGATTTTGTCTCAGGGTTACAAAGAGTATCATAAGCCTTTTTGATTCTATCCCAGTTTGTATCTCGATCCATTCCAAAAAAACGACCTCCTAACGAAGCAATACTTCCTATTTTTTGATCTTCAATCTGCTGTAAGTATTCTTTTGCTGTCCTTTCGCCAACATCTCTTCCATCAAGAAATGCATGAGTATATATATTTTTTACCCCATTATCTTGTGCCATTTTTTGAAGTCCAAACAAATGCGGAAGAAAACTATGAATACCACCATCAGAACAGAGGCCCATAAAATGAATGCGTCCATTTGACCGAGCCGTATCCATGAGCTTCTGAAGAACTTTATTTTTAAAAAACTCACCAGATTCAATCTGGTCATTTATTTTTGTGAGAAGATGCTTAACCCGTCTTCCTGAGCCAATGGTAATATGTCCTACTTCTGAACCACCCGTCTGAAAACTTGGAAGCCCGACACATTCTCCATCTGTTTTTAATTTTGCAAGCGGATATTTTTCAAAAAGAGCATCAATGTATGGTGTTTTTGCCTGAAAAATAGCATCCCCTTTATCATGATGACCGAGTCCAAAACCATCCAAAATAATTAAATATGCTTTTTTCATAGAGCAGGAAAAGGGCAAACATTGCATCTATTATACCTGAATAAATCGAGAAATCGAAGCCACTTTCTCGCTCATTCTTTCGCAAGCACCATCTCTCTTGTAAAAAATGAGTTATCTGCTCCTCATTTCTCTGTGCCTTTGCACCTCTAGAGCACGGAAACTCAATAAATCTATAATTCATCTACATTCTCTCTTCTGAATTCATTATTTCCCTAATCAATAGTCTTTATGCTCACGCTGTCTGTTTTTGTAGGAGATACTGCTGAACAATAGCAAAGAGAGTTGAAACCCCCCAATAGAGCCCAACAGCTGAAGGTAGTGTTGCAGAGAAGACAATAATAATGACCGGAAGAAAATATGTCATCATCGCCATAACAGATTCCTGTGGATTACTCCCAGAAGAATCTTTTCCATTTTTCTGAGCAGTTTTTTTCCGTTTGGCCGTCATTGATTTCATCTGAAAAAACTGAAGAGCCCCAATGGTCACCGGAAGAACAAAATATGGATCAGGATAGCGGAGGTCTAGCCAAAAGAAATGAAAATTAATATTTGTAAAATCAAAATTCTGAAGAAGCGGAAAAGAGTAGAGAAGATGTGCATTATGAGGCATGAGACCGTCTTTGATAACAAAAAAGAGCGCGATAAGAACAGGAAACTGTAAAAGAGTGGGCCACAAAGCCGACCCTGGGCTGACTCCATGTTTTTTCCAGAGACCCATCATTTCCTTGGCCTGTCTTTGTGGGTCTGACTTATATTTCTTTTTCAATTTTTCAATTTCTGGTTGAATCTTCTGCATTTTTTGCTGTGCAACTATTCCCTTTTTACTCGGCATTAAAAGAATGAACTTCACAAGAAGTGTTAAAAGGATAACAGCATAAGCAAGATGTCTCTGACAAAATTCAATCAAAACGATAAGAGTATTATAAATCGGTTTAAAGAAGACTGTTCTCCATAGAGATCGAAAGACACCTGCCTGACTGACTTCAAATTCTGACTCTGAGAGAAATTCATCTTCTGGACCCTTTAAAACTGCCCTGTATCTTCCTGTCTCCCCAAAAAAATCAGTATTTTGCGCCGAAAAAGAAGTCGTTCTTTTTTCTGATGGAGAAAGTGTCAGTGATGAATCTTCCAAAGGAAGAGTCTTCCACTCACCAGATTTCCGTGCTTCAAGTACAATCTCAGCATCAAGAGGCTCCTCTTGAGGATTTTTAATTTGAAATTTTACAAGTTGTCCCTCTGCATAATCATTATCAAGTGACTTTATCGTTGCGGTTCCAACAACCTCTTCCTCCTTTTTATCTGCAGCAGGAAAAAGGAGTGAGAGTCCAAAATAAAGAATAAGAAATATGATTGAAAATCGAAAAATTCGCTCCATACCAGATTGTTTTTGCATCTTGTGTTGTCAAAAAAATTATCTCCGATAGTTTCGCAGAAAAAAAGCTCTAGGTCAAAATTCTCTCTTGTCAGCAGTTGCTTCTTCATGGAAAATACAAGGGATATCACCACCATACAATCATGTCCCAAAAGAAAATTCTTCTTCTTGGCTCTGGTGCACTAAAAATCGGACAAGCAGGAGAGTTCGACTACTCTGGTTCTCAGGCCATTAAAGCTTGCAAAGAAGCTGGTGCCGAAGTTATTTTAGTAAACCCAAATATTGCCACAAATCAAACATCTCGAGGTATAGCTGATAAAGTCTATTTCTTACCGGTTGAATGTGAATTTGTCACAAAAATCATCGAAAAAGAAAGGCCCGATGCTATTATGCTCGCATGGGGAGGACAAACAGCCCTCAATACAGGTATAGAACTCAAAGATGCAGGAATACTAAAAAAATATAATGTAGAAGTTCTTGGTACTCCTGTTGAGGTCATCGAAAAAACAGAAGATCGGCAAGCATTTAATGATGCCCTCAATGAAATTGGGGTACTCTATCCAAAATCAGTAGCATGTAAGAATAAAGAAGAAGCCTATGCCGCAGTAAAAAAAATAAATTTTCCAGTAATAGTCAGAGCTGCCTTTACACTCGGGGGAGGAGGGTCAGGATTTGCTACCAACGAGTCAGAATTTGAAACTCTCATTTCAAAAGCGTTTTCGTTTTCACCACAAATTTTAGTGGAGGAGAGCCTAAAGGGGTGGAAAGAAGTAGAGTACGAAGTCGTACGAGATGCACTCGGAAATAAAATCACCGTTTGTAATATGGAAAATTTTGACCCTCTTGGAATCCATACTGGAGAGTCTATTGTCATTGCACCAAGTCAAACACTCAATGACCACGAATACCACAAACTCCGAACCATTGGACTGAAAGTCATTGAACACCTTGGAGTAGTCGGGGAATGCAACATACAATATGCACTTGATCCCCATTCTGATGAGTATCGAGTCATCGAAGTGAATGCACGACTTTCCCGAAGTTCTGCACTTGCGAGTAAGGCAACAGGCTACCCACTCGCTTTTGTTGCTGCACAAATTGCGCTTGGAAAAAATCTTCCAGAAATCAAAAATGCTGTAACGGGAAAGACAAGTGCCATGTTTGAACCAGCACTTGACTATATGGCATTAAAAATTCCTCGCTGGGATTTGAACAAATTTCGAAAAGTCACTGATCAAATCGGGTCAGAAATGAAATCTGTAGGAGAGGTGATGGCTCTGGGGAGAAGTTTTGAAGAGGTTCTTCAGAAAGGTCTGCGTATGCTGCAAATTGGAGCCCATGGTCTTTCAGTTCACCATTTTGAATTTTCTGACCTCAAAAGGTCACTCCAAAATCCGACTCCTCGCCGAATATTTGCTGTATACGAAGCACTAAAATCGGGAATGTCTATTGATAAAATTGCAGATATTACTGGTATTGACCACTGGTTTCTCCAAAAAATAAGGAATATTCTTAAAACAGAAAAAAAACTACAGTCCATTGACACAAAAAAGAGAGATGATTCCTTTAGAGACGTCATCACTGAAGCAAAAATGAATGGATTCTCAGATGCTGGAATCGAAAAAGTATGGAACCAAATAGATGCAAAACAAACCGTCACAGAAGGTGATATCAGAAAGATTCGAAAAGAGCTTGGAATACTACCGGTCGTTAAAAAAATCGATACTCTTGCTGCTGAATTTCCAGCAGAAACAAATTATTTATTCTGGACCTATCACGGAAAAATTTCTGACCTAAAAATCGATACATCAAAGAACGTCCCGAAAGCATTTGTGCTTGGTTCTGGTCCATATTCAATCGGAAGCTCAGTCGAATTTGATTGGTGTTGTGTCAACGCTATAAACACATTACGAAAAAAAGGATATGAGACAATAATGCTAAACAGTAATCCCGAAACAGTTTCTACAGATTATGAAACATGTGATTACCTCTTTTTTGATGAAATATCGCTTGAACGTACTTTAGATACCATCGATCTTATGCAACCAGAGGGAACTGTTGTATTTGCAGGAGGTCAGATTCCAAACAATCTTGCTCTGAAACTTGCTGATTTAGGTATCAGTCTCTTTGGTACCAGTGCTAAAGATATCGATCGAGCTGAAGATCGAAATCAGTTCTCAACCCTCTGTGATGATCTCGGAATCGATCAGCCAGAATGGAAAGAATTTGCAACACTTGAGGATGCAAAAGAATTTTCCAATAAAGTCGGATATCCTGTTTTAGTACGTCCATCAAAGGTGCTTTCCGGTGCCGCCATGGCAGTAGCACGAGATAACTCTGAACTCGAGAACTTTCTCGGAAAGGCAGCCAAAATCGATTCAGACGCCCCCGTAGTAGTCTCTAAATTTGAAGTAGCCTCTCGTGAGATTGAAATTGATGCTGTTGCATATAAAGGAGAACTCATTCTGCATGCCATCTCTGAACATGTAGAAAATGCGGGAGTTCACTCTGGTGATGCCACAATTGTTCTCCCTCCTCAGCGAACATATCTTGAAACAATCAGACGTATTAAACTCATCGCCAAAAAACTAGCAAAAGCACTCAATATTACTGGACCGTTTAATATGCAACTTCTTGCGAAGAAAAATGCCATCAAGGTCATCGAACTCAACCTGAGGGCAAGTCGAAGTTTTCCATTTGTGTCAAAGGTAACGGGAATCAATTTTATAGAAGTAGCCATGAGAGCTGCACTAGATGATGTCGATTCCTACGATGTGAGACGAAGAAAGTATCGCACACTCGAAATGGATCATGTAGGGGTAAAATGTCCTCAGTTTTCTTTCTCACGACTTTCTGGTGCAGACCCTGTTCTTTCAGTAGAAATGGCAAGTACAGGAGAAGTCGGTTGTTTTGGAAAGTCATTTGAAGAGGCATTCTTAAAAGCTATGATTTCTGTAGGATTTCAAATGCCCAACAGAGGTGTTCTCTTTTCAGCAGGGAGTGCAAAATCAAAAGTAGAGCTCATACATGTTGCCCAAGGATTCAAAGAAAGCGGGATGCAGATTTTTGCCACACCAGGAACAGCAGAAGTTCTCCGAGAAAATAATATTGAGGTTACCGAACTCGATAAGATTTCTCAGTCAGGTGACAAAAAGATTCTTGAGAAAATTAAGGGGAGAGAGATAGATCTTGTCATCAATATTCCTATGAATTTTGCTCACGAAGAAAAAACTGATGGCTATAGTATTCGTCGAGCAGCAGTAGATGCCAATGTTCCCCTTATTACAAACCTTCAGGTAGCAAAAGCTGTCTTTCAGAGTTTTCAAGAGTACCCAAATTCCTCCTCATTACCAATTGATGCAGAAGGGGAGTACTTTAGTGAATAATTTCCAAATACGAGGTATCTGGGAAAAAGGGGTCGTCTGGGAAAAAGGGGTCGGACACCTTTTTTTTCAAATTTTTTTTATATCGCTTAAAAAAAACGTATTAATACATATACATTTTATAATAATATATTAAAAGTTGACTTAATTTCTCCATAATAACCAGAATTACATCCTGAAGAACTAAGCAGGAACCAGCTTCTAGCTGGTTTCACTCATTTGGGCAATCTCATAGTCATGCCATTAAACTCACACACATCTTAGGAGTGACAACAATCCATATTCGACAATCTCCCTTCTCTCTTTGCTTACAACTGGTAGCCTTAAAACTTTAGAACTTTGTATCTCTGTATTTTTTGTCACTTTTCCCTCTTGTAACATTATAAATTGAGATTTATTTTTAAATTTATAATTAAAAATTAGCCCTCCATTCATCAATCTCTCTTTTCCTTTGCCATTCATGCCAACTTATTTTCCTTTCGTATT
>JANTGK010000024.1 GCA_024762935.1 Candidatus Peregrinibacteria bacterium
TCAGATTTAGAAAGAAGAAAAAATGTGGATTTTCGTCCTTCAACGGCATTTTTGGCGCCTCCATCTGTGATTTCACCAAGAAAATAATTTTGATAGTGCTTCCAAGGTGAAAAAATGATGCCGCCACAAATACCATGAATATATGGCTGAAGCATAAGTGATACTTCCTCATGTTTTTGGAGTGAGCGGAGTATGTCTTTATTTTTTTGAAAAGCTTTTTTGATGGTATTTTCTATTTTTTTTACTTCTACTGGATGAGAACTCCAAAAATGTCCTGCCATTGAGTGCTGTTTTCCGTCTTCAGAACCAATAGCACTTCGGACAATAAATAGTTGTGTTTTAGGGAAAGAGTGCAAAAAAGAATATATCTCTTTTTGAGAAGTCTTTTTGGTAATCAAAAAAGTATCTGGAGTGTTGAGTCCTCCTTTTTTTGCAGCTATGAGTGTTCTGTATTTTTCTGATAACATTTTTTTAATATGTTGATGCTGATACTATGTACCAAATCCCTACACTGAGACACAGGAAGAAAAAACCAAGAGTATAAAGAATGATCCTTTTGTGATTTTTATATAAAAGAACAATAAAATCTTTAAAAATATATGCTATTGCGACAAGAAAAGCGGCGAGAACTCCAAGGGTACTCAAGAGGGACTGAGTAAGGGTCACCAGTAAATCTGGAGGTGGGATGGCTTGTGCAGGTGTAGAGGTAAAAAATACTAATGTGCCGAAAAGCAAGAGGATTCTCATTGTTCGAAAAATACAATTCTTTATTAATTATTATATTATACCACAATTTATTATTTATATAAACTCCTAAAGTTTCTTCTTTTTCCATAAAAATATTTCTCGAATTTCAGGCATTCGAAGTAAGAATGCACCAAGAAGGTAAAAGAGTCCTCCAATAATAATACTTAGCCCCAAACGAATGCTTGTGTGTAATTGTGTGGTGAGGAGAAGTGTGTTATGAACAATCACGCCAGTGAGAAGGGCGAGCATTGCTGGTCGCCAGAAACTTTGCCATATTCTTCGAAGAGGGAGGGGGGATACAAAGCGATGAAACATTGTCATGAGAAAAAATATTTCTCCTACTACAGCACTTCCAAAGGCAATACCAAAAGCTCCCACACCTTCCTGCGGTACCTTATCTGCTGCAACAGAGACAGCGACAATTAAAAACAGTATTTTTCCAAGCGCTGGTATAACCGTATTTTTATAAGCAAGAAATGCTCGTGCGTATAAATGTGTCAGGGATTCAAAAGGAATAGCAAAAGCAATACCAATAAGAATAATTACCGTCATATATGTGGCTTCTGCATCAAATCTTCCATGTTGAAAGAGAACTTCGACCGCTTCATTCGAAATAAGAATAAGTCCGATAGCGGCTGGAAGAGTAAAGAAAAGAATTTGAGCCGTTGATTTTTGGAGTCGATTGACAAACTTTTCTTTCTCGCCTCCTGCAGCAAAATCAGAGAGAAATGGGAACGCCGCCGTGGCAAATGAGATACCAAAAAGTGATACGGCAAGGCTTTGTAAATTTCTGGCAAAATTCCAGGCAGCTATTCCTCCATCTTCTGTTTTACTGGCAATAATTGAAAACGAAATAATAACGAGCTGGAAAGAGATAAGCCCCAGTGTTTTTGGGAGACCCAAGAGAAATATCTGTTTTAATTCCGGTGAAAATTTAAATTTGGGGAGGGCTGATAATTGTGTTGCAGGAAAGTCAACAAGCCGTGAGGAGAGATGTAAAAGTGCTCCTCCTACTGCACCCCATGCGGCAGCCTCAATGCCAAATTCTTTTCCAAAAAAAGCTATTCCTATTATGATGCCTACATTATAGAGAATGGGAGAAATAGCGAGAGAGAAGAATCTTTTTTTTGCGAGAAGGATCATTCCGAATGTATTTGAAATACCAAATAGGATTGGGGAGAGGAGAAGTATTCTTGTTAATTTGAGAATAAGAGCTATCTCTTCGGGGCTTCTTGGTTCTCCCCCTGATTTTACAGAAAAAAAGTATTGGATTAAAAAAGGGGCAAGAAAAAAAGCAATCACAGAAAAAAGAGTCGTTGCGAATGTGACAATGGTGAGAAAAGTTCGGAAGAGGTCTTCAGATTTTTTTTGTGATTGCTTTTCCGCAGAAAGAAAGACAGGAAGAAGTGCTCCTGCTACAAATCCGAGAACAAGAAAATTAAAAAGAAAATCAGGAATAAGAAAACCTGCAAAAAAAGCATCTGTTTGAGTACTTGCCCCATATATATTTGCAAGAAATAAATCTCTCACAAGCCCTGCTCCATAGCTTCCTAGGTTAGCAATAAGCAGGAGAAGTGCACCTCCTCCAGCTCCCAATGGTCCAAAAAGTTTTTTCATGCCTTTTTAGTTTGCCGGAATACATTTTAAGAGAAAAGAAATTAGAATACCTGAGCAGAAAACAAAGTTGACAAAATACTTTTCTCAATGAATATAAATATATAAAAAGAGTGATCTTCGGATTACTCTTTTTTTGGAAGAAAATACTTGCTAAAATAAAATAATATGGTTACGGTATAAAACCAATGTTTCTGCGATACATATGTCAATGTTATCATCAGAAGTGAGCGCTTCAAAAACACTAGAGGACAGTGTTTCAAAGGCTCTTTTGGAGAAGTTCGATCGACACTCTTCACTAATAGCGACATATGGTTCCCGTGTTTCTCCACAGTCCAACAATGAAAATCCGGGAATGTTAGATGTATTAGTTGCTGTAGATAGCCCTTATTTTCATGAAAACAATATGTTTCATGGAGGGAAAGCAGATTATTCAGATTTGATTCAGCATATGTATCCTCTTCGAATGAGAAATGCTCTGCTTCATTTTTTGCAACATATTGGTGGACACATATATTATATTCGGACAAAAATTGCTGGAATCGATGCAAAATGCGGAATTATAAATACAGATGAACTTACGCAGAGTCTAAAAACATTAGAAAGTAGCTTTTGTGCAGGCAGACTCAGTAAGCCGGTTCATGTGATCAAAGCGACTACTGAAATTGAACAATCCATGAATCATAATCATAAAAATATGTTGTCGATAGCACGACTTCTGCTGCCTCCTTCTTTTACGGAGCAAGAACTGTATAAAAAAATTGCGAGTCTTTCATATATAGGTGATATTCGTATGCAGATAGGAGCAGAAGATCCGAGAAAAATACAGGGTATTGTTGATGGTAATATCTCTGGGTTTCGAGAAATATATGAGCCTCTTCTCCAAGAGTTATCAGATTCTGGAGAGATTGAGGTAAGAGAAGATAAGTCTGTTGTGCAACATGCGTATCCCGATAATACAGATTTGCCCGAAGCACTCACTAAATCTTCTAGAGCTGCAAATCCTGAGCAAACGATGGCAGATGATTACCGAGACATACTCTATTTCATCGAAACTCTTTCGTCTCAACAGAAAAAAGAAAGCCTTTTGGAAATCATAAAAGGACTTGTTTTTTACACAAATCCACGAGATGCTACCCGTTATATTAGGCGAAAGCTTCAGAAAGGAAAGGTTTCTCGATAAAATTGATGTACTAGTGTGTCTGCATAGAATCTTCATTTTTTTTACTGTCATCATGTGGGTCAAGATGAGTGAGAAGAATAGAATGGGGAACGGCCTTCCGTATCTTGTCTTCTATTTTTTCTGCGATGTCATGTGCTTGAAGGAGTCCAATGGTATCATCAAAAACAAGATGGTAGTCAATATGAACCTGAGTTCCTGAGCGACGTGTTCGCAGGAGATGCCATCCGGTAACAGGTTTTTTAGCGGCATTGAGAATTTTTTCTATTTTATTTCGGATCTCTTTTGGAAGTTCATGGTCTGTTAAAATATCAAAACTTTCTTTGAGCAGTTCTAACGCTGAATGGAGAATAAGGAGAGATATTCCTAAAGAAAGAATAGGGTCGATTACCTTAAATTCTGTAAATTTTACAATAAGAAGTCCTCCAATAATGGCAAAGTTTGAGAGGACATCAGAAAAATAGTGAGCTGAATCCGATTTAATGACAAGTGAACCGGTGGACTGAGCGGTTCGGTTTAAAAAGAGAACAAGAGCTGTGGTTGCAATAATAGAAAAAACCATAATACCAATAGCAATAGTCTCTTGCTCGATTGCTACTGGTTTAAAAATTCGAAGAATAGATTCGTAGGCGAGATAGAGACCTGAAAATCCAATAAAAATACCTTGTAAAAACTCAGCAAGGGCTTCAAATTTTCCGTGCCCATACGGATGATTTTTATCTGGTGGTTGTGCAGCTGTTCGAATGGCAAAAAAATTGATAAGTGAGACAATGGCATCAAGCATGCTATCAAGGGCACTTGCCAGAAGGGCTAATGAGCCAGAAAAAAAGCTGGCAATAAGCTTAATAATCCCAAGGACGATAGCTGTTCCGATTGATACCGAAGCAGCAAATATATTTTTCCGATGCTTATTTTCATGTTTCATGGGTTCTCCAATTCTGTTCATATGATATGCCCTTCTTTTTCTTCTGAGAAGACAAAAGTATTTTTGAATGTCGTTTTTTTATTTTTTATTACAGCATGAAATTTAATTTCTGGAAGGCAAAACCATTGAAATAAACGATAACAATGAATATCCTTCTATGAATCTTTCTTCTTTTTTATGAAAAAATCTCAAAAAATAATCTCATTTTTTATTGTCCTGTCGGGCATAACTGTTGCCCTGTTTCTTTTTTTGGGAACTGAAGTCGCCGATGCAAATACTGATGGAGGAGATGATGGAACTCCTGTAACAAAAGAAAAAAAATCTAGCTCTCCTTTTTTAAAGCCTCGAAAAATCGTTTCTAAAGATGTCACTTCACTCCCTGTTAATCAAGATAGCGTTCCGAAGATTCTTGATAATATGGCTATTCGAATGCCACAAGAAGGGAAATTCATAGGAAGATTTACTCGTGAAACAACCGTTTATGAGTCTCGACATGCTCTTTCGGTTGTATATCCATTTGATGGACAGGTAAAAACTCTTGATGGTTCTCCATTTATGGGGGTTATCGATCCTCCAGAGAAGATTTTTCGAAGTGAGCTCCCTCAACCAGGAATAGAAGATACACTGTATATCACTGGTGTCTTTATTGGATCTGATGAGGAGGTCGTATTTGATCCACCTGCGCTTATCAGAGTTCCTCTCAAACAACAGCAGTATAAAAATGATAAAATTACTGCATATTTCTATAATAATCAGTCGAAGCAATATGTAAACGCACATGCGACCCTTACAGAGGATGGCAAGGGTGTTGTTATTCCATTTGTAAAAAGTGGCTATTACGGAGTATTTACGAGTGAGGGGAAACTTCCTCAGCAAGAAGACAAGCAGGAGGAGAAAAAAGATGATACCCGCAACACTCAAGAAGAAGCAAAACAAGAGGAAGATGCAGAAATAAAGAAGCCAAAATTTGTGATTTCAGATACATTTTTTGATATTGCTGATCATTGGGGTGAAGAGTACATCGAAACACTTCACAGTCTTGGCCTTGCGGTTGGGAAAACAGAAAAAATATTTGGACCAGATGAGCCCGCAACACGAGCTGAGATCATTGCCATGATTATAAAAAGACAGTTCACTGCGGAAGAGATTTCCGGGTGTCTTCCAAAATACATGCCCTCCCCCTTCACGATGGTATTTTTTACTGATGTACAACAGGATCATAAATATGCGAGTTATATTTGTATGGCAGCAATTCATAAAATGACAAAAGGTCTTCATGATGGAACCTTTGCTCCTGATCGACCCGTCACTCGGGCAGAGGCATTAAAGCTTCTCTATGAATCTGTCGGAGAAGAATTTCCGTCCGAAGAAAGTGCTGCAAGTCCTTTTGCTGATGTTTCTATGGGGGACTGGTTTGCACCAAGTGTGATTCATGCTGTTGAGAGTGGTATTACAAAAGGTTTTACGGAGTATATTGGGGAGAAACCTCATATTGGGGTACAGCGTCTCCATAGGGGGGATCACAGCGCACATGTCGAGCTTCTTCAGCAGATTCTTGTGAATTTACAGTTTTATGCTGGTGAGATTGACGGAATTCTTGATGATGAGGTAACAGCAGCAGTGATGCAGTACCAATTATCCCGAGGAATTATTAATACTCCTGCAGATGCAAATGCTGGTAATGTCGGGCCTGGAACAATCGCCAGGCTGAATGAGGAGGCAGGATTCACTCCTCGACCAGAAAATAGCCGAAGGGTTTTTCGTCCTCATGAGCCGGTGACACGTGCTGAGCTCGCAAAGTTTGCAGTACTGATCTTTGGGCTCTAGCGTTTATTATCCTTTTTTAATCTTTTGTATACAGAAGCAATAGTTGAGGGGGGCGCTCCAATCTGAAACAGGCTTTTGAGAAGGAAATAATAAAAGATTGATTTTATAACACCATTTGCTTGTATTCTTCTGGCTGAGGTCCGTACTGGGAGGGGGAGTTGCTGTATTTTTCCATATTTTCTCATTGCTCTGCTCATGGCAACATCCTCCATTACTCTAATATTTTGAAATCCCCCTATACCTGTAAATATTTTTTTCCTTAGAAACAGAGCCTGATCTCCATGAAACATCGCAGTGTATTTGGCCCGCAAGTTGGAATATATTGAAATACAGGAGAGGAGAAAGTTTTTTTCGATAAATTGCAAACGAAAAGCTCCACCAATATTTTCTGTGTTTTTGAGAAAGAGACTTATTTTTTCAAAGGCATCTTTTGGTAAAAAAGTATCTGCATGAAGAAAAAGGAGAACTTCTCCGCTACTTTTTTGAGCTCCGAAGTTCATTTGATGAGACCTCCCTGTCTTTTCTGAAGAAAAAACTTGTAGAGAAAATGGGCTTTTTTTTGCATATTCTTGTGCGATAGAAAACGTTCTATCAGTACTTTTTCCATCAATGAGAAGTACTTCAAAATTTCCTACTACACCTTGAAACTGTTCCAAAAATTTTCTTATATTTTCTTCCTCATTTAGTGCAGGGATTACGACAGATATTTTCATGATGGAAAAAAAATCTTATTATTATTCAGATATCGAAGCGTCTCTTGTAGGTAGAGATATCGATTCTGAATAATGCCATTTGTGGAAGTCTCTTTTAGGAGTGCATGAATGTCTGCTAAGTGGTCTATATCAAAAGTCTTATGGAGGAGAGAAAAATGGAGCCCTTTTTTTTCTGCCAGACGGAGTGTTTCATCGGCTAAATGATACCCTTTACTCCGAGAGTTCCAGTTGGTTATTTCTGTGTACAAATCTACAAACCCTTTCATGCCAATAAGGCCATATCCACCGTCTAGGACAGGAGCCAAAACAGCTTTTCCTTGCTCTATTTTTTCAAAAGCCCCTAGAAGCGAATTATGAGAAAGAAGGGGTATGTCTGACCCAATTATCACAATATTTGTGTAAAGCTTGGACATTCTTTCATGAATATATTTTATATTAAGACCTTCGCCTACTTGTGGAATATATTCTGTAACAGGATACATATCCTTTTCTTCAAAATCGCTGAGGCTCCCCCTGTAATAATACACAAAATTGTAGTCATCGTTCTCTCGAGGAGAATATTCTGCAAGCATATCGAGGATCATTTTTCGTGCAAATTCTGAGGCAATATCCATATTACCAATTTCATTTCCGATACGAGTCTTCCCAGAACATCCCTTTAGAGGAAGTCGTGAGTAATAGACAACAACATTTTTATTTTGATGAAGCACTTTTGAAGTGAAAATATAAAAATACTATCAGCGGTGGTATCCAGATAAGGAGCTGATTCCAGAGGATTTCTCCGTTATCAATAAAAATAGACATGTGTTTCTCCGGATCAAAGGTAAAGAGGAGGTATTGAAAGGGAATAGTAAATGAGAGAGTTATGATCCACCAGGGGGTTTTAATAAAAGGAAGAAAGGCAACAAGCCACAGGACATACCACGAAAAGATAACTGAAGAAAAAAGGAGAAGAACAGAAAAAATAAGAAGTGAGTACTGAATAATGTCTTCCTGTTTTTGAATTCGTAAAACACTAAAGGCAGTTGCCACAAGCACGGCAATCATTCCAAGAGTTTTGGCGATGAAAAAGGATTGTTTACTTTCCATAAAAATTGCAACTCCATTTGAAACAAGCGCAAAAATACCGGGACTTTGTATCCACTCCTTATCGAACTGTAAGAAAGATTCATATAAGGATGCTACGTCTGTTCCAAGAATAAAAGGAAGCCAAAGAATGGTCGCCCCGAGGGTTGTTCCAAAGAGAAAAATCCCAACCTGTTTCCACTGCATTTTGCGAGTTTGATGATTGGTCATCAGAATTCCCTTAAGAAAAAGAGGAAGCAGAACAATGGGAAAAAATTTTGTAGATACAAGTGCTGCAAAACTTATTCCTGAAAAAAAGTATTTCTTTTGAAGAAATAATAAGAATGATAGAAAAAGAAAAAATATTATAATTGCTTCTGTGTGAGCAGTAGAGAGTGTTTCAAAAAGAAAGAGGGGGTTGAGGGCTAGGAGTACAATATTTTTTACATTCATCTTCAGGAGTTTTAGGATTTTTATACCCAGAGCGATACTTCCAAGATTACAAAGGAAAAACAAAAACTTCAGAACAAATATTGAATCCTCTCGAAGTATTCCTGCGAGTCCAAGTGTAAGCTGTATTGTTGGACCATAAATAGCTCTCATCCAGGGAAAAATAATTTGATCCCAGTACCAAACCTGAGCGATATGCCCAAATTGAGGATGATGAGCTATCTCCAGCGGGCTAAAAGCAAATGGATTGAGTCCATTGCTGATTACCCTTCCATTCCAGAGATAGCGAAAAAAATCATTAAAATACGCAGGTTCAAAAAGAAAAATGAGTTGAGTTCCAATACTGATTGTTAGTACAACACAAAGAAAAGAGGGGATTTTGTTTGAAGAGAGGAGAAGAAATATGCCGTACAAAAGGAAAAGAGCAGAAAAAATGCCGATGAGCTTTTGGGGTTCATCAAGAGGATTTGTAAAAATGGTAATCCAACAAGAAAAAATGAGGAAGAGTATGGATGTGCCAATCAAGATAAATATATTTTTCACAAGAAGATGTTCCAAAAAAGAATCATCTTTTTTTTCAGGAACGTCAAAGTCTTCTTGTAGACAAGCCTACACGAGAGACTGTTGTCTTAAAAACTGTTCTGCAGGAGTAATTTTTGTCATGAGAATTTCTCTCATGGGAGAGAGAAGGGTCGATTCATCTTTATTGTTTATATTTTTGGTTCCAATTTTTCGGAGTGCTTCCTCTACGAGTGGCATAAGGGTTGTGAGAATATCTGCAAAATTCTCCCCCTTATATTTTGCTTTTGCTCCATTTGTCCATGCTTGCTCGTGAAGAGCGTCAAACTCATCCTCTTCCCATGGAATCACTTTTTGTACGGCTTCCATGGTCTTTTCAGAAGAAAGTATCCCCTTTAAAAATGCTGATACCGCCATTGTTTCTGGAAGAGGAAGAGAATCAAGGGCTCGAAACTCAATGTATCCCATTCGCGGCCTCATATCGACCCAATGAGTTTTGATGTGCACATCAAGGTCTTGAAATGTTGCTTTTTCTCTAGCGATACCGTTCTGTAAAAAATCAAGGAATGTTGTTTTTGGGGGGATGGGTATTGTCTTTTTTTGTCGGGAAAGAACAATCATTTCTGATTGCATAAAAGCATAAATCCATTTTTCAAGAGTGAAGTCTTTTGAGAGAATCATATTTCTTCCCGGAAGAATCTCACGACCAAAACTATCATCGTGAAATATTCTTTCTCGTCTCGTAGAAAGTAGTCCTGTAGTTTTTCCGTGTTCAAGTGGAGAATTAGCAAATACTCCACACAGAAGAGGGGAGAGTCGGAAAAGTGTCTGAGATTTTTTAATAAGATCTTTTTCTGAAGTGGCATCGATATTGATGTGTAGACCACAGACCGCTTTCATAAAACGAGACATCCATTTTTTATTCTGTGTAAACATCGTAAGGAATCGTTGATACCTATTTTTCGGTGCCAGGGGTATTTCATCAGTCGTATGATATGGCTGAAGTCCAAGAGGAATCCATTGAATCTGCATTTCATTACTAAAGGTGTCTATTTCTTTTGTAATCTCTTGAAGCTCCTTTTCTACATCAAAGAGCGAGATAAATGGTGCACCTGATATTTCTGGTTTTCCATCTCCTTCAGTAGTAATTCTTGTTTTATCTCTTACGAGTGTAAAAGGATGGCCATTTTCTTCATCTTCGACTTTCCACTGAAAACTTTTTATAAGACCTTCCATAATCTTTTCATATCCACGTTCACCAAGGTACCCAACTGGTTTTTTTGAGTCAGAAAAAACCCCAAAGCGTTCCCATTCTAGACCAATTTTAACATTATCTGCAGCAGCAAAAAGTTGCTGGTAGAACATGTCAATTTCTTGAATATTGCTGATAAAGGTATCTTTCTGAAACAAGGAATAATAAATATGCGTTTATTGTACCATATCAATAGTGTGAATCTGATGTTATTTGTAGTATCTACAACACATGAAGCACTCCCTCAGCTAAGACTTGTCCAAGTTGTTTTATTTTCCCCTCCTCCTCTTGCCATTTTTCTGGCTCCTTTTCAGAAGGCTGTTTTCCGAGAAATGTTCGTGGGACATCAAGTGAAATTCCAGAAAAATGTTGGTAGTACAGAGTGCTTCTGTATCCAGGAAGAAGAAAATAAGGAGAATCTATTTTTACTGGATATCCTTTTTTTCTGAGTTTTTCAGCAACGGATTCAGATCGTTTTACGTCCGCAATGGTATGTTTTTCTGCATCATGAACCAGAAAATTAATGGACCGAAGGTTTTTCTGGTTTTGAGGGTAAAGAATGGCCTGTGTATATTCTGCAAGTCGATTCTCATGTTCAAAATCACGTGGGTGAATATACTGGCATGTTGGCCACATAGAGTGAACATCGAGAAAAAGTCCATTTTTTGCAAGGTGAGAAGTGCTAAATTCGAGGATGGATTTTCCGGTCATATGACTAATGTATTGTAACTTTTTTGTCGTTTCACTGTATTTTTTTTGATTAAAAATTTGTCGAACAGAACATGCTTCTGAACGGTTTCCATCAAGAATACCTCTGTCATAATAGAGGTTGATAAAGGCTACTCTTTTTGTTTTTGCAAGATGGTGAAAAATAACCTCTGCAAGACTTTTGGCACCAAAATCAAATTCAAGCCAGAGATATGTTTCGAGTGTTTTTTTTGGAATACTTTTGAGTGCCTCTTTTACATATGGAAAAGAGCGAAATCGCCCATCATCATGGTATCCATGGGGACAATTAATAATGACATCAAACTCGCCTTCATCATGCGAAGTAAGGACGTCAATATACGTGTAGCCGTCGGCTTCATACAGAATCTGTTTTTTCATCTTTTTATTATACGTGTTATTACTTTCTAAAAATAGGGGATTTTAATTTTTGATTTTAAGGACTCTCCTTAGGAGTGATATCTGCATTGGATAACAACAACATCTTCTTTTATGGTCAATAAATTTCAACATCTCTTTTGCAATTCCAATACCCGATTTATTCTCATGAAAGCCTCTGAAAGTGACCCCCTTGGGGAAGCAAAAGGGCAGGAAAGCCTTCCTTGTTCTGTAATCTTTATTTATTCTTTCTTTCTTCATTAACCTTTCATCTGCTGCAGGCATTGATTCGTAATTAATCATCCTGCCTATTCTTCTTCCTTTCTCGCATTCACTTTATCTCCTATCACTTTTGAGTCTCCTCCCCAGAGTTTTTTATACCGTCCAAAACTGAGAACTCCCATCGGGCATTCACGTATGCACGCACTACAGCGAACACACTCGACATCATCCATTGGTTTTCCCTTTTGAGCATAGCTCATCACATCAATCCCCATGTGACAGACTTTTGTGCAAATGCCACACGAAATACATTTTTGTTTATCAGCAAAAATTCTATATTGCCCAAACTTTTGATAGATATGCATAAGCGCAGCAAGCGGGCAGAACATGCGACACCAAAATCGTCCTGAATAAAAGAAATACACGCCTACTCCAAGAGTACCTGCCAAGAAGATATCAACAATAATCTTATATATCATTGTTGCCTGAGTGCTTATTTCTTTGATCATATCGGGAACTGAAAACCATGAAAGAGCATGCAGGGCAGTAACCAATATAATGGCAAAGAGAACCCACTGTCCGGCGAGTTCAAGTTTTTTCCATTTTGGTCCGTGTGGTGCAAGGTGTCGATACTCATCTCCAAGAGTTTCTGCCATTGCGCCGCAAGAGCAGATCCATCCGCAGTATGCTCCTTTTCCATACTTTATAACGAGCCAAGGAATAATAATGAATGTTTGTATGAGGCTTACAATAAGCCAAAACATACTCGGTTCATCAGTAAAGACGTTCCAAATAAAAAGCGGCCATGCAAGGATAAATCCGACAAAACGCCACCATTCTCCACCTAAAAAGACAGTCTCCTTTATTGTTTCTGGAATCATATGAAGGGTGTCCATCCATGGGAGGATAAACTCAGGAATAAAAAACAGTGGGAATGCTTGAATAAGAATAAGAGTTATTGTTTGTCGGGTTACATATTTTGTCTTGGAAGTAACAATTCGTCGAATACCAAAAAATGTGATAGTAAGTGTATAGAGGAATGCATACCAAAAATAAGGGGATCCACCGATTCCGGTCATACCAAAAAAATGAAACTGATCAAAGATGCGCAAATCATTCCCGAGGTATTTTGAACCAAAAAATGCCCAGAGAAAGAGCATTATCGCAAAAGCAAAATATCCATACTTTAGTAAATGCCACTTCGTTCGAAAATAGAGTCGAAAGTTTTTGATGAGGTCTATTGAAACAACAATAGAAGAAATACAAAGTGTCAGTATGGATCCCCACGAAAAAATATAAAGGAGAATGTCAGAGAAATTTCCAGAAAGAATATTGCCCATTCGATGAACGAGATTTGTTCCGTCAGGGAGAGGGTGTGATGCTTTTCCGAAATAGATGATATTTGCAAATGAAAGCGAAAAGACAAGCCACCATTTTGTCATGGTGCTCCATGTGTTTTCTATTTCAATTCCGCATTTTTTAAAGAAGGTGTAGGGGAGTTCTTTTCCAATCATCACAAAGACAATGTCATTTTGTATGTGTTGTCCTTCTGCAAAAATTACTTCTTTTTTCTTTATCTCAGCGACATTGGTATTCATAAGAAGAGTAATCTCTTTTTTTTCTGCAAGAGCATGTATAGCATTAATGTTTCCTGTTTTGGCACGACAGAGAGCTGATTTTCTGTAGGAAATCGTTACATCATTTTTTTCTGCCAATGCCAGTGCTGTTTCAAGAGCTGAGTCTCCGCCGCCAACAATTAATATTTTTTTTCCAGAAAATTCACTTGGGTCAATAAGGCGGTTAAATACTTTTTCACTTTGCTCTCCAGCAATACCGAGCTGACGGGCATTACCACTTTTTCCTATCGCTAAAAATGTCCTCAGCCCCCGAAATGAACCCCTGTTGGTTGTAATGGTTTGTAGACCTCCTCGGATGGATGAGATTTTTTCGACATTTGTTCCTGTTTGGATGTTTATTTGTAATGTATGTATTTTTTTATCGAGATTCTCAAGGAGCTCTTCTTTTGTATTTCCTGAGAGGGCAAGGGGCGATTCTTGTTCTATCGATTTGGGTTCATAAAACATATGTTTTCCTTTCGGGAAATTTCGGAGAGTGGCAAACGTTGTTTCTGCACTCTCAAGGACAATGTATGAGAGGCCTTTTTTTTGAGCAGTAATAGCAGCAGAAATTCCTGCTGGGCCTGCACCGATGATAACAATCTCATAGGTATTTTCTTTTTGTAATTCTTTTGAAAATTTCTTTTGGTCATGCTGAAAATTAGACCTACGAATAATCTGACGGAGTCGCTTTCGAGTTTCTTCAATGGCGATTTTTAATAGTGGTATTCCTGTAAGATCTCCAATGACAAATACGTTATACAGAGATGTTTCTCCGAGATGATTCTGCTGAGGGAGTCGTTCAACTTCTCCTATGGGGGCATCTTTTTGAAGCCAAGAAAAATATTTTTTTAGCATAATATTCACATATTCTCAGGGTATCATATTCATACATTTTCTTTTTATCCAGCAGGACCTGTGGTTTAGGTTACATAATCGTATCTCTATTTTTGAGAAAGAAGAGAATTAATAGGTGAATTATATGTTGATATACAGCTCTTTTATTCTTTTTGGGGACTTTTTAAAAAAAGTATAGGAAAATTGTTGACATCTCTCTCCTGCTTTGAAAGAATATTCCGGCGCTTCGATTTTATGGCCTTTTTTTGGGACCAGAAGAGAAGAGCGCTCGGCCTTTAAAATCATTGGAGAAAGAAGTACTTCTTACGCTTTAACGATGAGCAAGCGAAGAAGTACAAAAAATGCAATTAAACCAATTTTTTATTATTTTTTCGAAAAAAAATAACGATCCTGATATACATCTTTAGAAATAGAGATTGTTTATCAAGGAGGAAGGTTTTCAAGAAAAAGGAAGAAGAAAGCAAAGAATGAATGCCTTGACTCCAGATTCCGATGAAGGACGCGACAGCTGGCGATATGCCTCGGCGAGCAAGCAAGTATGCATTGACCCGAGGATTTCCGAATGGGGCAACCCTTCCCACTTTGTGGGAAAGCTCCGGGTGAATAAAATAGCCCGGTTGCAGGACACACGGCGAACTGAAACATCTCAGTAACCGTGGACAAGAAATCAATAGAGATTCCCGTAGTAGTGGCGAGCGAACTGGGAATAGCCCAAACCCCGATTTATCGGGGGGTTGTAGGACCTCAATATCTTTTTACTCCATGAAGTCAAACGACTCCTGGAAAGGACGACCACAGAGGGTAAAAGTCCCGTAGATGTAAATGTTGTAAAAGGTAGAGTGTTCCTGAGTAAGGTCGGACACGTGTAATCCGGCCCGAAGCTGGGTGGACCACCATCCAAGGCTAAATAGATCTGGAGATCGATAGTGAACAAGTACCGTGAGGGAAAGGTGAAAAGAACCCCGGGAGGGGAGTGAAATAGAACCTGAAATTCTTTGCTGATAAAGAGTCGGAGCCTCAATTTATTGGGGTGACGGCGTACTTTTTGTAGAACGGCTGAGCGAGTAAGCTGTGTGTGGCTTGGTTAAGGGAGTTATACCCGGAGCCGAAGCGAAAGCGAGTCTTAAAAGGCGAATATGTCGCACGCACTTGACCCGAAACCGAGTGAGCTAACCATGGGCAGGTTGAAGCGAAGGTAACACTTCGTGGAGGACCGCACCCACGCGTGTGCAAGACGCGGGGATGACCTGTGGTTAGGGGTGAAAAGCCAATCGTACTCGGAGATAGCTGGTTCTCCTCGAAATAGCTTTAGGGCTAGCCTCGAGTGTTAAGTTGTAGGGGTAGAGCTCTGTCAAGGCTAGGGTCCTCCACAAAGGATACCAAACCTTAACAAACTTCAAATACTACAGTGTACTGCTCGGGAGTCAGTCTGGGACAGCTAAGTGCCTCAGACAAAAGGGAAACAGCCCAGATCGCCGTCTAAGGTCCCAAATGTAAATTAAGTGGCAAAGGAGGTGGATATGTAGAAACAACCAGGAGGTTGGCTTAGAAGCAGCCATTCCTTTAAAGAGTGCGTAATAGCTCACTGGTCTAACGTCTCTGCGCCGAAAATGTAACGGGGCTAAATTTACAACCGAAGACGCGAATTGTATATTTATATACAGTGGTAGAGGAGCGTTGCAATCGCATTGAAGTCGAATCGTGAGGTTCGGTGAAGTGTTTGCAAGTGAAAATGCTCAGATAAGTAACGGGGAATGAAAGTGAAAACCTTTCACACCGCAAGACCAAGGTTTCCCGCGCAATGTCAATCAGCGCGGGGTTAGTCGGTCCTAAGACGAGAGCGAAAGCTGTAGCCGATGGACATCTGGTTAATATTCCAGAACCAAAAATATTTCGCCCATGCGAGCTTCTTTTAACTTAATCCAAGTTGTAATCCTTCGGGATTGCTTCAAGGTGAGAGAGCGAAGTTGGGAGCAAGTAACGGAGGGACGCCGTTTGGTACTCTGAGCCGGTCAATGAATTCCGGTGTAAGCGTCTAGGTGTTGACGCTGGTAGGTAAATCCGCCAGCTGAGCTAAAGCGTTATACCAAATGCTTTCTCGCGAGAGAGAGTGAGTTAGATTACCCAAGCGGACAAGAAAAGCTTCGTTACGAGAAATGTTTTTGACCGTACCGCAAACCAACGCTGGTGGTCGAGTCGAGTAGACTCAGGTGTTCGGGAGAACTTGCGTTAAGGAACTCGGCAAAAAAACGTCCGTAACTTCGGGATAAGGACTGCTTCTGCTTTTGATTTATCAAATAAGTGGGAGCTGCAACAAAAGAGCCCGGGCGACTGTTTACCAAAAACACAGGTCTCTGCTAAGTCTTAAAGACGATGTATAGGGGCTGACCCCTGCCCAGTGCCAGAAGGTTAAGAGGATTGGTTCACGCTGAGAATCGAAGCCCTGGTGAACGGCGGCCGTAACTATAACGGTCCTAAGGTAGCGAAATTCCTTGTCGGGTAAGTTCCGACCCGCACGAATGGGGTAACGGTCTGGGCACTGTCTCAACGCAAGACCCGGTGAAATTGCAATCTCGGTAAAAATGCCGAGTAACCACAGTTAGACGGAAAGACCCTATGGAGCTTTACTACAGTTTGACATTGGGGTGTGGCGTAACATGTGTAGGATAGGTGGGAGACTTTGAAGCGGAAGCGCTAGCTTTCGTGGAGTCATCCTTGAAATACCACCCTTGTTGCGTTGCGCCTCTAACCAGAGCCGCAACCAGTTTTCAATCGTAATTGAAGTTTGGTTCCGGTTCTGGAACAGTGTTTGACGGGTAGTTTAACTGGGGCGGTTGCCTCCTAAAGAGTAACGGAGGCGCGCAATGGTTGGCTTATCACGGATGGAAATCGTGATGAATGTGTATGTGCAGAAGCCAGCCTGACTGCGAGACCTACAAGTCGAGCAGGGACGAAAGTCGGTACAAGTGATCCGGTATCACCACGTGGGTGGGATATCGCTCAACGGATAAAAGTTACCCTAGGGATAACAGGCTTATCGAGTCCAAGAGCTCACATCGACGACTCGGTTTGGCACCTCGATGTCGGCTCGTCGCATCCTGGGGGGGAAGCACCTCCCAAGGGTATGGCTGTTCGCCATTTAAAGCGGTACGCGAGCTGGGTTCAGAACGTCGTGAGACAGTTTGGCCCCTATCTGCTGTGGTCGTTGGAAAATTGAGGGAATTTGCTCCTAGTACGAGAGGACCGGAGTGAACGAACCTCTGGTGTACCAGTTGTTTCTGTCAAGAGCACTGCTGGGTAGCTACGTTCGGAAGGGATAACCGCTGAAAGCATCTAAGCGGGAAGCCCATCCCAAGATTAATTTTCCCCATGAGACCCCTCGGAGAACACGAGGTTGATAGGCTGCAGATGTAAGCATAGTGATATGTTCAGTCGAGCAGTACTAATGGTCCATTGTTTCTTTTTCATAAACCTTCCTCTTTTTGATGAACAATCTCTGTTACAGAGAGATTTATCAGATCGAAAAATGGTTTGTTACGTTTCTTTCTCCATGATTTTAGCTGACTGAATTTTAAAACGATCGTGTCTTGGTGGTTCTAGCGAAGTGGGTACACCTGATCCCATACCGAACTCAGAAGTTAAGCGCTTCAGCGCCGATGGTACTTGGACCCTTGGTCCTGGAAGAGTAGGTCGCCGCCAAGACACGGTTTTTTTAAATACATAAGTATGAATTTTTTGTACATCTCATTTTGTACCTGAAGTGAATTCTGCATATTCAGATGATAAATGTAATTTTAAACAGGAGTTTTTTTTGGTATTCATGAAAATTTTTAGAATAGGGTACGCTGATTGTAAGGAATTCTCTCTAAAAAAATGGTATACTCTCTATGGATTTAAAAAAAATGACAC
>JANTGK010000025.1 GCA_024762935.1 Candidatus Peregrinibacteria bacterium
AAATGTGGCACTGCAAGACCTGACCCCAGTTTTTGAGTGACCCCGATTTTTACCTTTCACTTCTTGAATGAACAGCATTGTTTCGTTCTTAATGGTACAGAGTGGACGTATCCTTCTCTTGATTTTTCGTGTCCAGAGACTATACATTTGTGAACGATGGCATTGTTTTAGTCGTACCATCCTCTTATTGAAGAATATGGTTTCAAAATACAGTGAATATACTCTCGTTGAGAACGAAAAGAGCGGGTTTGACTGCATAAAATTACACCCAGAAGATACATCCGCTATTTTTTCTTTGAAAGGTGAAGTAGCAGAAAAAATATATTTTTTATTGGCTATTCAGGAAAGGAGTGAATCGATTCCTAAATCTGATATTGATAATATTATAGAAAATGTAAATTGCCACAAGGCTTCATTATGGACATTTTCCCTTATTGACTATGAACACTTTCTTGATCGAGAATATATTTATGGAGACTATTCATACCCATGGAGTACAGAGAAGAGGACTGTGATATCAGGATATAGTAAACCGATTGGATTTCAGGTATATAAGAGAGATATTCTCCAGCATTCAGGAGTTGTAACTGGTTATGACAACAAGAAGGGGCAACCTGTAATTTTTGAGAAAGAAGACTATGGTAATCCGTTCCGATTGATAACACTAGAAGAGTGTTTGAAAAATTATAAAAATGCATTGGCATACTTTAGAATGCCGACACTCAAGCCTTCTTCATCACCTGAGTGGCTCCGCTAGTTTGCAATCATGTTTTTTTACTTGTATAAAACCACCTGTTCGATAAGTGGTTTTTTGAGGTCCTCACCATATCCACGAATAATTATTTTTTGTTCTTCATCATGAGGAATAAGGACTATTTGCCAAGGGGCATCAGGGCTCCCTACACGATGTTGCAATGGCTGTGGGGCAATTTTTCCTGCCTGTTTCATTATCTCTTGTGCTTCTTGTTGTGTTGAATTGATGAGGCTTACATAATTTTCTGCTCCTTGTGTTGCTGTAAACGTTGTTGAGAGTTCATCAGAGTATCCACACTCAACGACCTCTGCAGCAGATGATACATCTGATAATATCTGACGGCCCTTCATCCCTCCTCCTGTTGTGTCACTTGATTCTCCACCAAAAAGCCCTCGAAAACTCCAAAGACTTGTGAGTACTACCAATCCCCAAAGAAAATATTTTGCCCTATCCATTTTTGGTAAAAATACGGTACATACCATATCTCTTTTTATGAACGTAGTGAAATGACCTTCACATCAAAAATCAAAGAGTTCCTTTTGAAAGGTAAGGGGAATTCCTTGATGACTCGTCTCTTTTGGAGGGAGGATATCACAGCTGTGCCATAATCCTGTTTTGAGGCAATGTGAATATTCTCTGGGGAGGTGTGCATTTTTCATATACTGCTGTGCTTGTTGATAATCATATGTAAAACTTTTATGCTCAAGAGAAATATATCCTTTTTCTTGTCGTAAAATGCAATACCATACTCGGTTCGTTCCATCATTAGCGGGCATACCTGTTGCACCAGAATTGACCCAGAGTTTCTGATTGTTACAGTGATAAAATGGAATACCACTATGCCCACTGAGAAGAATATCTACTTGAGTCGTATCAAATTCTTGTTGTTTGACCTTCCAGGGGGTAGAACGGAAAATGAATTTTGAGATATGTGAAAATGAGCCATGCACTACCCCTACTTTTTTCCCACCAAAAGAAAAAGAGAGAAAATTAGGGAGAGTTGTAAACCACTTTATTGAATCATCAGAAAGCTGGTTTCGTGTATATGGATACCAAATTCCAGAAAGATAATCACAAGAGGAATCCTTCTGAAAATTACATCCGCAATTTTCTTTTTCGTTTCGTATCTGAAGTTCTACATTTCCAGAAATGGCATATATTCCCCATTTTTTTAGGAGCTGGACTGTTTCTTCTGGTTGACCACCATATGCGACGCTGTCTCCAGTAAATATAATTTCATGAGGAGAAAATCCATCTTTTTTAGCAAGGCGCTGAAGTGTTTCTGTCGCTTGGAGATTGCCGTATGTTCCCCCAAAAAAAAGGAGCTTATCTGAAAATTTCCCGATATTTTGTATAATTTTCACTCCAAATAAAAAAAGAGTATACAAAAACAGTACTGCAATTTTAAAAAAGAGGGTAATGCAGACTACAAAAAAGAGAAATTTCCTCTTTCTCTCTTCTCAGAGAATCGGTACAACTATGCGAGCAATATTTATACAGTTCTTACGAACTGATTTTTTTATAGATTTCTTTTTCTCTTCTTTTTTTTATGGACAGCAATCTTCTCCTCCTGCAATGGGGCATCGTTCTCTTGAGCTCTCTTATATTATTTGCTATTTCTCCGTATGCAAAGTCATACACTGGTTTTTTTCGGGGGAGTACGAAAGAAAAAAAAGAACCTGGTTTCTTTTTATTAACAGCTAGCCTTGTTATCTCCTGGATATTTGCAAAGTCTATCACCAATGCTGCCAATCTGGGGATGAGTTTTGGAATAGTGGGAGGACTCTCATATGCAGTATATTATCTCTCTTTTTTTGTTGCTGGATACATTATTTATCGTTTGCGTGTTCAGGGAAAATTTAAGAGTATTCATCATTTTCTTCATACAAAATTCGGTCAAGGTGCTGTGCTTCTCTTCTCTCTTGCTATTGGATTCCGACTTTGGAATGAGGTGTGGTCAAATGTTATTGTTATCGGACAATATTTTGGAGATAAAGGATCTTCGGAATATTTTATTGCAGCAGGAATTTTTACTCTCCTGACTCTTGTGTATTCCCTCAAGGGTGGACTCCGAAGTTCTCTTCTGACAGATATGATACAGATGATTCTTTTTGGAGTTCTTCTCGTATCTCTCTTACTGTTTCTTATTCCTGCTCAAGATTCCGTGAAAGATTTTTTAACGAGTGGAGAATGGAAACTCTCACTCGGTCTGAATCTTTTCTTTGCTGCTCTTATTCAAATTTTTTCTTACCCATTTCATGATCCGGTCATGACAGATAGGGGTTTTATTACTGACCCAAAAACAACACTAAAAAGCTTTATTGTTGCCGGAATTATTGGATTCATTATTATTGTCCTTTTCTCTTTTGTGGGGATATACGCCAAGCTCAATGGAATAGAAGGGGGGGATGCTGCAGTAATGGTCTCTCAACAGTTTGGAGTTGCCATGATGCTTATGATGAATTTTATCATGGTTACTTCAGCCGCCTCCACCCTTGACTCTACTTTTAGCTCAGCCTCAAAATTGGCTGTTGTTGATTTGAGTCATAGTGATGAAAAAAAAGACAGTGTTACAAAAGGACGTATTGCCATGATTGCTACTGCATTTTTTGGAGCACTTCCTCTTTTTGTTTCACCAGAAATTATTAAGGCAACAACTATTAGTGGGACAATGGTTATTGGACTGGCTCCAATTTTTGTTCTTTGGAAAATGCGGGTTCCAACTCTTTCATTTTACCTCTCTCTTTCAGCAGGGTTTCTTGCTGGAATGACACTTTTATTCGGCTGGCTCCCAGAGTCACTTTATTTTTCTACTGGAAAATATGCTGACCTCCTGGCAGTAAATATCTATGGAATGATTCTCTGTTTTGTATTGTATTTTTTTCCTCTTCTCTTTGTTCCAAAAAAAGAAAAAATGGAAAAAGTCATTGCCTCATAATATTTCTCTGTATCTAAAAATTGAAATTATGAAATACTCAGGGTTTCCAATTTTTGAATATTATATGTAAGTGTTTCCAACATTTGTTCAGCTCGTATAATTTTTTTGTAATGAAGATATTTCTTTATAGAAAGATATTCAAAAAATTCTCACTATTATTTGTTGGGTTTTGTTTTATTTTCCAGCAGTGATTGCTCATTTAAAAGCTCTTCAAGCTGAGAATATGCTGCATTGATTTTATCTATTCCTTCGGTGGCAATGTCACCATATTTTCGAATGCGAATATGATCATTGTTAACAGAGGCCTCTTGTAGGAGCAGAGTATTCTCTTGATTTTTCTCTTCAAGAATCTCAATTTCTTTTTCAATTTTCTCTATTTGACGAATGATTTGGCGAAGGCGTTTTTGTGCCTCTTTTTTGTTTTTCCGTTTATCCTTATGCGTATTTTGTTTTTTAAGCATTCTATTCGCTGCTGCTTCATCCTCTTCTTGTTTCCATCCTATTTCTTCCAGAAAAACAGAGTAGGGGAGTTCATATCCTCGACTTTCTCCACCATCAAAAACAACGAGCTTATTGCTGATACGATTTAAAACATCTTCATTATGAGAGACCATGACTATTGCTCCTGGAAAATCTTTGAGAGCATTGATAAGAGCATCACATGATTCCATATCGAGATGATTAGTGGGCTCATCCAGAAGAAGAACATGAACAGGGTTTAAAAGAATCTTTCCGAGACTGACACGACTCTTTTCTCCTCCTGACAGAACGGATATTTGCTTGTGAACATCATTTCCGCGAAAGAGGAGCGACGCACAAAGATTTCGAATATCTTGTTCAGATGCATTACTGGTATGGAGGCGAAGTTCTTCGAGAATTGTTTTTTCTGGGTTTAATGACTCGGTGTTACTTTGGGAGAAATAACCAATATCAGAATTGCCTTTTCGCTTGATTGTTCCCCCTTGTGGTTGAAGTTCTCCGGCAAGAAGTTTGAGGAGTGTGGATTTCCCTGCTCCATTTTTTCCAACAATGCCAATGCGATCACCAGGAGCAATAGTAAGGTCAAGTTTCTGAATAAGGGGACTCTCAGGTGTATATTTAAATTCAAGGCTGTGAGCCATGAGCATTACTCCTGAATGGAATGGTTTTGAGTGAAAATGAAAGCGGATATCAGGTATTTTTTCCAATTTTTCTCTCGTAGTAAGTTTGGAAAGCATTTTAATCCGAGATTGAACGAGGCCAGCTGATCGAGCTCCAGAACGAAATTCACGGATAAATTTTTCACTTTTTGCCTTTTTCTTTTCTGTTGCAATCCGAGTCTGTTCATATACTTCTTCTTCTCGAGCGATTTGTTTGTACGCAGCTGTACTCCTTCCTTTTACCTTCCGAATTTTCTGTCGATGGATTATTGCTGTATGGGTCACCACCTTATCAAGGAATGCTCGATCATGGGTTACGAGAAGGAACTCTCCATTCCACTTTTGAAGAAATCGTTCGAGCCATCGAATAGATACGATATCCAAGTAGTTTGTTGGTTCATCGAGGAGAAGTAAATCTGGTCTCTGAAGAAGTGCTTTGGCAAGATTAATACGAATCTGATATCCGCCAGAAAATTCATTGGGGGACCGATAAAAATCTTTCTCAGAAAAGCCAAGTCCAGAGAGAATCATTTCTGCTCTCCAGATATCTTCTTTTTCTTCTTCTCGAAGATTCAGACATGTTTCTGTGAGTACTGTTTCTTCAGAAAAATGAATGTGTTGCTCAAGTTCGCCAATTCGGTATTCCGATGGGATCATGATTTCTCCCTCTTCTACTTGCTCTTTTCCAGAGATCATTTTTAAAAGAGTACTTTTTCCGTATCCGTTTCGGCCGATGATTCCAATTTTTTCTTTTTTCCCAACACTGAGAGAGGCCTCAAGAAAAAGTGCCTGATTGCCAAATGATTTACTCACATTTGAAATCTTTATCAATGGATTTAAAACAATGAATGTACTCTTATCAATATATAGGAATCCTTACAAAACTCAATACATACATAGGTTCTTTTCTCTTGGATCTATCTTTTAATAGATTTTACAATATTCTAAAAATCCGTTTGGGAGACCATTTGCATAAGGCGATGGTAAACTATTGAATCGATGAGCCAAAAGAAAGTCGAGTGCATTTGTGAAAATATTTTCTGGAATACTGTGTCCCTGTCCATGATTACACATGACTACAAAACCATTATTTTCCTTCACCTTATCAGCAAATGCTTTACTTCCTGTCGTGAAATCATATCCCATATTATCTGAATATCCTCCCCAAAATACAATATGCGCTGATTTGTTAGATGGTTCATTGTTCGTAAAATCACTTCCTACTCCTCCTGATAAAATTGCTGTAGCCGCTAAATAATTTGCACGAGTAAAGGCAGCATCTACAGTAAAAATTCCTCCAGCACTAAATCCTGTTGCATAAATCTGTGATGTATCAATGCCCACCTTTTTTATGGCACAAGCTACAATTTCATCCATGAGCAAGAAGTCATCATCACGTCCGACACTGCTGTGATACCATGGATATTCTGTATCATCATTGGCGACTGGCGCTACCACTGCGCCACCCAAAGCTTCGATTCTGGCAATATTTTTTTCTCCGATTGCCCATTTTCCCTCTTCTGGTGTTCCACCTGTTCCATGAAAATAAAAAAGAAGAGGTCCCTTTTTGGTAGGAGATCCAGCCCATACTTTTGCACTCCTATTATTATTAAAGAGAACATCTATTCCATCACCAAAATCAGGACATACTCCTTTGGCAGCGGGAAGATTTGTAGGTATTTTACCTGATGGAGCAGTGTTATCACCTCCACCAGTTCCTCCTCCATTCCCTGAAGAAAACTGTTGAAGGGTCCAAAGGTTTGTACATGTTGTCGCATCTTTTTATAGAAACAACTCATATTCATGAGTTATACATTTGAGTCTTGAATATACGATATGAGGTATTGATAAAAATTTAATATTGTAGTAAAATAATATATTAACAAGCAAAAAAAAATAAAATTCCTCTTTTCATTTCCCATTTTATGAAAAAATTACTTCTCACAGCAACGCTCTCTTTGGGCACCATATTTTTTTCTGGATGTACAGAATCTGTGCAATCACCTGAAAATACAGATACCATACATACAAATAGTCAAAACCTTTCATCACCAAAGGATTCCTCGGAAGATGCTCCATTTTTCGGAGGAGGTAAATCAGATGAATTTGCAGCCTCTGTTTTTGAAATAGGAATGGCTCAAATGCCTCCAGAAGAAAAAGCATCCACTATTGATTTCTCTCATTTTGGAGATGTTTTTTCCCTTCATCTGCAATGGGAAGATGCACCATATATTCAGAAGTTCTGGCTTAGTGTTGGCTCTTCTCAGGAGTCTCTTTCTCAAAAACCGTGGGGCGATATATATTCTGCAAGCATGGGAAAAAAGACATCAGCAATTATTCCACTCCCTGGATATTCAAAACAGGTTCAGTTGCCCATACCACCACCAAGATATTCCCCTGAGGGGAATGTCATTTCAGATTCTCATGATGAGTTCCGGGAAGAAATACCTGTTGAACCCCCTTTTAGAGAAGAGAGTACGATTTATATTCGTCTTTGGTCAAAAATAAATGATACTTGGAGACATACTGATCTTCAGCTAGATGTGCCGAGAGGATGCTCAAATGAATATGCTCCAGTGTGCGGAAAAAAAGATATTCCTTGTCTTACCAGTGATTGTCCATCAGAGTATCAGACCTATTCAAATATTTGTCATCTTGATGAGGAAGGTGCAGAATTTCAGTATTTTGGAGAATGTAATGAAGAGCCAAGAGTTTGTGATGATGAGTATAACCCCGTATGTGCTCAGACATATTCTTGTTCAGAGTATGATTGGTATTCAGAGAAGGAAAAAAAGAAGGATGTTTCAGCAGACCCTAATAGTCATTGTCAACTATCTGAAAAAACATTCAGAAATAGTTGTGAAGCAGAAATGGAAGATGCGAAAATTGTTCATTTTGGGGAATGTGAAATTCCTTCAAGTTGCCCTGATGTCTATAATCCTGTGTGTGCTCAAGTAAAGGTCTGTTCATATGATGATTATACGGTGGTGTCAGATGAGAATAAAAATACTTCCAGAGAATCGAATCGTTATTGCCAGATGTATGAAGAAACCTTTTCCAATAGTTGTGAAGCAGAAATGGCAAATGCGAAGATTCTCAGACCTGGTGCATGTGAAGAAGTTCCTGAGTGTCCAATAGTTTGCGCAAATATTGCTCCAGTATGTACCTGTGAAGCAGGGGATGCTGAATGTGCAAATGCTTGTCGACCTGAATATGCCACCATCGATGCATGTGTCGCTCAAGAAGAGAGATTTCCCATCGAGTATACCGGTGAATGCAAATATGAAGAACCTGAGTGCCCAAGTGTATACGAGCCTGTTTGTGGGGAGAAAGAAGTCTCATGTGTTACATGGCCCTGTCCACCAATTTTAAAGACATATCAGAATGAATGCCTCCTGAAGAAAGAAGGTGCAAAAATGGTTCATGAGGGACTTTGTGAGCAGGAGCAGTGTGATTCAGTATATGAACCTGTTTGTGGTGAAAAGACTATCTGTCCTCCATGTGTTATTGATGGACTTTGTAATGCCCTATGTGAAGTAAAACCAGAAACCTACTCCAATGAATGTGAACTCCTAAAAGATGGAGGACGATTTTTGTATTCGGGGTGGTGTGAAAAAAACATAAATCAGAAAAAAGATGAAAAAAAAACTCAACCAAAATTTTGTGATGCAAATCTTCCATGCACAACTGGGGAATGTTATCTCTTTGAGGAATCAGATTACCCTATTTGTTATGAAGGAGACCCATGTGAAAAATGTGATTCTCAAGAATGTGTCATTGCTACGAGCTATCCGATGCAAGTATCGTGTAAAAAATAAAAGTTATGGCAACAGAAATGGGCTCAACAAATCGTATTATTTTGTATAGTCATTAAGAATTTTTCTTTCTCTTTTTTTACTTTCTTACAAATACTGTTTGTGTCGGAAAGGCCATTTCAATTTTTTCTTTTTCGAATCTCTCTTTAATCTCAAAATTTATTTCTTGTTGTATATCCATATATTTTTTATATTCACTGGTATTTACAAAATAGACGGTCTCAAATTTGAGACTAAAATCACCGAAGAGCTCAAAATGACAGCGACTAAATTCTGCAAGTTCTTGATGATTAATAATCTCTTGTATCATTTTCGGAATGTTCTTTATCTTTTCTGTTGGAGTTGAGTATTCTACTCCGATAGAAAAATTGACTCGCCGATTCCTCATTTTCTTAAAGTTTTGGACTCGGATTGAGGTAAGTTCTTTGTTTGAGACAACGAGTTCTTCTCCTTGAAGAGTTTTTATTCGAGTCGTTTTGAGTCCAATCTTTTGGACTGTTCCCTTATCTGAACCAATGACAATGTAGTCACCAATCTGAAAGGGTTTATCAAAGTAGATGGAGAAACTTGCAAAAAGGTCTCCTAGGATATTCTGTATTGCAAGCGCGATGGCAACACCTCCAATACCAAGTGATGCAGCAAGAGCTGAAATATTAAATCCAAGATTTGAAAGAATAACAAGGATACCAACAGACCAAAGGACAAGGCTAAAAACGGTCTTCAGTCCATAAATAGTGGTTACATTTTCTTCTTTTGCAAATTTTTTAATCACATACATAATAATCATTTGCACATACTTAATGACTTCATAGACAAGGAGTATAATAAAAAGTGCGTTCAGAATATTTTCTATTTTTCCCTCAATATTGAGGGTTTTCATCATGAGATAAAACGCGAGAAAAAATGTGAAAAATTTTGAAATATTATAAGTTGCTTTTACAACATGATCATCAAGGTCATTTTTTGTTTTTTTTGCAAGAGCTTCAATTCGAACAAGGATAATTCGACGAAAAATACGAATGCCTATAAAAATAACAAGAAAGATAATGATTCCTGTTAGATATTGGAGGTATGTGTTTCCAAAAAGTGTTTCGTTTAAGAGGGGGTATTTCGAAGTATCAAGGGGAAGAAGATATCGGTCATTTTCCATGTTTTCTAAAGAGGTTGTCTCAAGTATACTCTAGGGTGTACTTGAATTCCATTTTATTAAAATACGAAATTTTCTTTTGCAATTCCATGTGATAAATGTGAGATTTCTGGTCCGAAGCGGAAGCAGTCGGCTTTCATAAGACGAGTGCGGAGCGGAAGACAAAACAGGAAAAAATAGCGTAGTCTTTGCTCAAATTTGCTAAGATTTCATTGAATTTTCTTATACATGAAATACCTCTTCTTCTTATTCTCTTTCTTTCTTCTTCCTGTAAATATTCAGGCAAGTGAGCAATGTAGCACTTCTCAGGAGTGTGGAGATGACCAATATTGTGAGATGTCTTCCTGTTCAGCGACTACTGGTCAATGTACTCGTATTCCTGATTTTTGTTTACCAATGGTGCAAGAAGTCTGTGGGTGTGATGGTATTTCATATGTAAATGATTGTGAGAGAAAAAAAGTTGGCATTGCAAAAAGTCATGAAGGAATGTGTCAAAATACATGTGAAAATGATGATGATTGCTCAGAAGGATACTTTTGTCAGCTTGATGGATGTAATGGTATGGGAGGGAGTTGTATAGCAAAGCCGGAGATGTGTACATCAGAATACAGGCCTGTTTGTGCTTGTAATGGAAAAACATATGCCAATGATTGTGAGAGAAAAATGGCAGGAATTTCTCGACAATACATAGGGGAATGTCCAAAAAGTTGCGTCAAGAGTCAGGACTGCCAAAAAGGGGAATATTGCCAAAAGGAAGGGTGCTTAAATGATGTAGGAGTATGCACGAATGTTCCAGAAGTATGTCCGAATGATTACGCACCAGTTTGCGGTTGTGACAGTATTACCTATGAAAATGACTGCAAGAGAAAAAATGCTCTTGTTGGAAAATTATCTGATAACAAATGTGATTCCAAAGAACCTATTGGTATTCCAGAGATTGTTCCTTTTTCTGATACCATTGGACATATATATCAGCCAGCGATTGAATATGTGTACAAAGAGAAGATTGTAAATGGTTTTCCTGATGGGACATACCGTCCGAACCAGGCTATTGATCGAGCACAATTAGTAAAAATAGTCATGGTTGCTGTGTATGGTGACCATTTGGTTGGTGGTAACTGTTTTCCTGACGTCACAGATCAATGGTTTGCTCCTTACGTATGTAGTGCTAAGAGTCGCCAAATTATTAACGGATATGCAGATGGACTTTTTCGCCCTGGAAATGCAGTCTCTTATGCTGAGGCATTAAAAATTGCTATAAATGCTCATCATATATCTCTCTTACGCGTTCCGGACAAACAGTGGTATTGGCCATTTATCGGATATGCCTTCGAAAATAAGCTCTCATTATCGACTTATCGTCAGCCACATCAACTTATTTCTCGGGCAGAAATGGCAGAGATTATTTTTTGGATATCAGAACTCTCTCAGAAAAAATAATTATTTTTTCTGACATTTTTGACATGTACCATAGAGAATCAGTTTATGATCAAGGAGCTTAAAATGATGCTCAAGGGCAATTTTTTCTTGAAGGTGCTCAATTTTTGTATTGGTAAATTCAATGATTTTTCCACATTTTTCACAGATAAGGTGGTCATGGTGATTTTCTGGATTTTTCACTTCGAAAAGTTTTTCCCCACCAAATTCATGCTCTTCAAGCAGGTTGGATTTGACAAGGGTGTGAAGGAATCGGTAGATAGTAGCAATCCCAAGATTATTTATATGTTCCTGAGCATATTCAAGAAGATTCTCTTTGGTGAAATGATTTTTCTGATTCATAACAAAATCAAAGAGTACTTTTCTTTGTTTTGTATTTTTGAGCTGATTGGAATGCAGGAAATCTTCGTATATTTTTTTCATGTTTCAAGTCATATTGAGAATGATATTTACAATCTACTTCTTACGCATTTCTACGATAATAGGTGTTCCCCAAAAACCATATACATCTCGAAGTCTATTTTCAATATATCTCCGGAATGAAAAATGGGTGGCATCGGGGTCATTGGCAAAGAATGTAAATGTTGGCGGATTTTCTCCTGTTTGAACCGCATACTTAACCTTCAATCTTTTTGTGCCACGACTTGCTGGTGGATGAGCAGCAAGGGCTTGCTCTAAAAAGTCATTAAGTTCACTCGTAGGGATTTTTCTTTTTCGTTCTTCCATAATTTTTTCTGCGGTATGAAAAATTTCTAGTACTCCTCGTTTTTCAAGGGAAGAGAGAAAAAGAATTGGAGCCCAACTGAGAAAGGGGAGTTTTGCTTGAGCTTCTCTTATAAAACGATTTCGAAGAGCAATAGATGCTTTACTGATTTTTTGTTCTTTTTCCTCTGCAGTCGTTTTTTCAACTTTAAATTCATCTTTTTCACGGATTTCTTGTTCAATTGTTTCTTTTAAATTTTTTCGAATCAAATCCCACTTAGAGAAAATAATGATAACCCCCATACCGGCTTGTTTTATTTCAGCCGCAATGGTTTGATCTTGATGAGTAATCCCCTCCGTGGCATCGATTAAGAGAATGGCAATATTTGCACGAGAAAGTGCAGAGAGAGCTCTTAGTCGTGAGTATCTTTCGATTTGCTCTTTATTCATGCTTGATTTTTTTCGAATGCCAGCAGTATCAATCAGAAGATATGATTTTTTTTCGTATCGAACAATGGAATCGACATTGTCACGTGTGGTGCCTGCTTCAGGAGAGACTATAGAAATATCTTTTCCAGAAAGGGTGTTTATAAACGTTGACTTCCCAGCATTCGGACGACCAAGAACACAAATATTAGCAATGGTATTTTCTTGTTTTATTTCATCTTTTTTTTGAAACCCGTTTTGAATGAGGGCGTCTTCAGTGGCATCGAGGAGTTCATGTGTTCCGATTGTTTCTTTTGCAGCAACAAAAAAAATATCTCGATCACTTACTCCGAGTCGATAAAATTCACCTGCTACTTCGTTGGCAGTTGGCTTTTCTGACTTTGTTCCTACAAGAAAAACAGGAACATGTTTTGGTTTTCTTTTTCTGAGAATTTCAGCAATCTCTTCTTCTTCCGCAGTGAGTTCTGTTCGAACATCTATACAAAAATAAATGAGGTCAGCTCCAGAAATAGATTCTTCTGCTTGCTTTCGCATGTCCTGCTCAATACTTCCTGACATATCTGTGGTAAGACCTCCGGTGTCGACAAGCATAAAATCTATTTTCTCCCCCTTAATAGTGCCAAAAACTCGATCACGAGTTGTTCCAGGGACATCAGATTCAATAGATCGTCTCTCTCCGATAAGGGAGTTAAAAAGTGTCGATTTCCCAGCATTTGGGCGTCCAATGATGGCAACAGTAGGCATGTGTATTGATGACGAAGGATATTGAAAGACGAAATTCGAATCTCAAGATATATTGTGACAGAAGTGATGAGAGAAAGCTATGAGAGGTTTTTTTTATTCTCTTTGTTTTGAGAGATGATTATCAGTAATGATCGGGTGGTCTCGGAAGCATTCTGTATACTGATTTGGTGCTGGTTTTATTGTTACATTTTGGTTTTCATCTCTGAACACCTGAATAAGGTATGGATTCATTTCAAATATTTTTGTGATGAGATCTGGACGAAGGAGTTCATCGAGTGTCAGGTCATATTGATCCAAAAATTTACAAATATAACGAACATAATATTTTATGTATTTTATTTTTTGACCAGGAGTATGTGGTGATAGGCTATTTTGAATGATATCGGATAACTTTATAAATGAAGTAAAATCATTATCATTATTTTCTTCCATATAGTCTTCTCGGTCTTGGGTTTCCTCCGTGAAGGTAAGAGTATCAATAGTATTAAGAATGACATGTATTTGTTCTTGAGTAAGGTTTACGCCATGCTCTTTTGAGATTTTAGTGAGAATATCTTTAATAACCTCAGGTGTTACTTCTGTGAAGAATTTTTTACTATCTTCGATAGCATCATGAAGTATGGTAGCTATTGAGTATTCAAGAGGATGACTCCAAAGTAATTGAAGTCTTGGATTCTTTTTGAATCTTTGCATCCTGTACATTTTATCAAGGATACCAAGACCAATATCAAGAGCTCGTAAGGGGTGATTTGCGAAAAGCTCTGGTTCTCCATCTGGTCCTTTTTCACTCCTTCTTTCTCGCGGTGTTCCAAACCGTGTACCTTGATGTTTTTCTCTACAGTATGCCTCATACCAAATGGCAATATCGATAACCATATTTATTTCATTTTCAGAAAAGGCGGGCTGCTCAATATCTGTGAGAGGTAAAAGTTTTGGGAATTTTGTTGTCGAAAGAAAAAAACATGTTTCATAGAGCTGCCCCTTTATTCCTTCAGGTACATTGTGGTGTTCTTTCGAAATCTCCATATCTGCAACATGGCGATTTTTGTCCCACATATCCATTTTGGCAGTGATTTCATCACTATTGTAGTGTTGTAAGAGTGCCTCTATTCGCTGATGAGTATCTCTGTGCATGAGTGGTATACCATCTGAATATAGGATAAGATTTTCTCTTATTTTACTTTGAGTCGAAGAAAATTCTGTATTGTCCCCATGAGTGAGTATTTTTGATATATTCGCGGCCAGTGGTTTTGGCTGAGTCAAGAGGTGATTTTGCTCTATTTCAGATTCAGAGATAGGTTCATAAATAGTTCATTATGTTATGTATTATTATTTTTTTTGTCAAATATTGTTTCTATTGTCCCATTAAAAAACTCCTCTTGATGGAGGAGTTTATTTTATTCTTTTGAGGGGGGCACCTATGACATGAGAATCTTTTTAATCTTTTCTTTACGATATTCAGTTCGTTTTACCGCTTCAGCTCGAACCCGAACCTTTGTTTTTTTCGGTTTAAAATAACGATCTTTTCGTATTTTTTTTACAATGCCCTCTTGCTGAACCTGCTTCTTAAAGCGGCGCATGAGCTTTTCATTGTTTTCATTTTTTCTCCGTACTGCATAAATCATAGGTTGCTCTAAAAAAAGCCGGCTCATTTTGCCATCATTTTGGTATTTAGTGCAAGTTTTTTTTATTCTTTCGATTTGCATCTTGATTCTCATCGAGAAAAAACGGAAAATGGGTATAGATTTCCCTTTTCTTTTGTATGGAAAGCAATTCTCTCAATATTCCTACAGATTCTCAGCTCCAAACATCTGTTGAACTCCAGAGAGATACAGATGAAGGAGAGCTAAGCCTTGACATATTTGAGACTGATGAGACAATTTTTCTCGTTGCACCTGTGGCAGGTATTGATGAAAAATCAATTGACATCGCTCTTACAGAAGATCTTTTGACTATTCGAGGTTCTCGCCCTCGCCCTCTCTCCTTACCTAAAAAACCAAAATATTACGTTGAGGAGTGTTATTGGGGGAGTTTTTATAGAAGTGTTCTTCTCCCTGCTGCTGTAAATTCTGCTGAAATCACAGCTCGTCTTGAGAGAGACATTATTATCATAGAAATTCCAAAGGCACGAAAAGTGAGTTCAAAAAGTATTCCCCTTTCTTCATCTCTGTAATCTTATGAAACCTGTTCGAAAGGCAATTATTCCTATTGCTGGTCTTGGAAGTCGCTTTCTTCCTGCTACAAAGTGCGTTCCAAAAGAGATCCTCCCTATTTATGATAGACCCGTTATTGATTATATTGTTCGGGAATTAGCACAAGCTGGTGTTGAAGAAATTATTTTTATTGTTCCTCCTGAGGGAAGTATTACTCCCGAATATTTTTATGCTGATGAAAGATTGGAATACGAGCTTCGAAAAAAAGGCAAAGATGAGTATGCAGATACTATTCGAGATCTTTCTCGATTAGTAAAAGTGGCCACAGTGGTACAGCAGGATCCAAAAGGTGATGGACATGCCATTCTTCAGGCAGAAGAACTCGTGGGAAAAGAAGATTTCTTTGCATTTTTTGGAGATGAAATATTTGATGCAGACCAATCTGCACCTGAACAGTTATTACAGGCTCGAGGTGAAAATCAATCATGTGTATTGGGGGTTCAGCCAGTACCTGATGAGGTTGTTCATAGGTTTGGAATCGTTGATCCATCTGATCAGAATCAAGCAGCGCCTTTTCGTATTCATGGTTTTGTTGAAAAACCAGATTTGAAAGATGCTCCAAGTAATCTTGCTCTTTTGGGTAAAAATATTTGTAGTCACAAAATTTTTGATGCTTTGAGAAACTGCACTGTAGTTGAAGGTGGTGAACTCAGACTTGTCGATGCCTTTATTGAGCTCAGAAAATCTGAGGATATCATTGGATCGGTGCTTTTAGGAAAGCGTTTTGATGTCGGGAATCCTGCGGGACTTCTTGAAGCAAGTATCTATTTTTCAAAAAAATAGAAGTGTTTTGTATGCAAGCGTTTCTCAGAAAAAGAGAAAGAATTCTCTTGAATTTTTGGAAAAAAAATGGCAAAATGAGGAGATTTATTTTAGAAGTAAATGTCCAAAAAACAAAAAATCGGAAAAGTAAAAAAATCTACTGTTTTGAGCCCTCGAATTATGCAGGAGCTTGCCAGATCGGAGGAATATAAGCTTACTGGAAAACATATTAAGGCTCTCGACATTGCTGAAAAAGTGCTCATAGAGGACCCCGGATGTATTGAGGCTGCAGAAGAAGTAGCTGATAATTATTTATCATTAGATCGATTAGAAGAAGCAAAAAAAGCAGCAACCCATGCCCTTATGCTTCATGGTGGGAGCTATATTGCACATTTTGTCATAGGATTTGTCGCTTCGGAACAAGAACAGTGGGACGATGCTGTTGTTCATTTTCAAACAAGTAATGTTGGGCAACCAAATAATCCTGAAATTCTCCGATGTCTCGGTTGGACACTCTTTCATTCTGGAGCTCAAGAGGAAGGAGTGGCAACTCTTTTGCGATCTCTTCATTTGAGGCAAGAAGATCCTGCAATTCTTTGTGATCTTGCCGCCTGTTATTTACAACTTAATAATTTTGATAAATCTATTCATCTTTTAGAGCGAGCTATTCGTGTAGACCCTAGTGATCATCGGGTAGAAGAGCTTCTTGGTGTTGCACATCGACTTAAAAAGGCATTTTCAAGTGAGATGAGCTAAAAGACACGGAACAGGGAACAGGGAACACGGAACAGGGAACACGGAACACAGAACACGGAACACGGAACAGGGAACAGGGAACAATAAACACAGAACACGGAACACGGAACAGGGAACAGGGAACAATAAACACAGAACACG
>JANTGK010000026.1 GCA_024762935.1 Candidatus Peregrinibacteria bacterium
TTTTATGAAATCGTTTGAGGCGAAGGGCATTTATAACAACAGAAACCGAGGAAAATGCCATTGCACCTGCCGAGAATGCAGGTGTGAGGAAACCGATGGCTGCAAGCGGAATTCCAATACTATTATAGGCAAAAGTCCAAAAGAGATTTTGCTTAATATTATTGAGTGTTGCATGTGAGAGCTCAATGGCATCAATTGCCTTCATGAGATTTCCTTTTACGAGGATAATATCACCTGTTTCCATAGCAATATCTGTTCCCGTTCCCATAGCAATTCCAACATCTGCCTGAGCAAGAGCTGGTGAATCATTTATTCCATCACCAACCATCGCTACAAATTCTCCTTTGTGTTGCAGAGAGGCAATGATATCTTTTTTTTCGTCAGGAGCAACATTACTATACACAGTGTCAATTCCGACATCGTCAGCAATTTTTTGAGCGATTTTTTCATTATCTCCTGTGATCATAACTGTTGAAATTCTTTTTTTCTTCAAGAGTGCTATGGCTTTTTGAGACGTTTCTTTTACCCCATCTTGCAGACCAAAGAGTGCGAGAGTGTCTCTTTCATTTGCCAGAATAAGGACGGTGTATCCCCTGCTTTCCCAGGCATCTCTTTCTTTTTTTAACTGCTTTGTTTCAATGTTAAGTTTTTTTATGTATTTATTACTTCCCATATAGTACTGCACTCCGTTGATTTTTCCTTTTATGCCAAGTCCCGCCATAGCTTGAAATGATTCTCCTTTTAATGGTTTCTTTTTTGTTTTTTCTGCCACAAATTGAACAATACTTTTTGCGAGGGGATGCTCTGAATCTGACTCGAGCGTATATGCAATATGTAAAACTTCTTCTTGCTGTCCGTGGACAATTTTATACTCTTGTACTTCTGGCGCACCTTTTGTGATTGTTCCGGTTTTATCAAAGGTTATAGTCGTGATTTTATTCGTTTTTTCGAGGCTTTCACTCTTTTTTATGAGAATACCTAATTCTGCTCCTTTTCCTGTTCCTACTACAATAGATATTGGTGTTGCGAGTCCAAGGGCGCATGGGCAGGCAATGATTAAAACGGCAACTGTATAGATAAGAGCAGTAGATGGATGTACGCCTATAAAAATTGTCCAAATACTAAAGGTTAAAACGGCAATAAGAATCACTCCCCATACAAAATATCCAGAGATATAATCAATGAGTTTTTGAATATGAGGTTTGTTCATCTGTGCTTCTTCTACCATTTTTGCTATTTGTGCGAGCATAGTTTCGCTTCCCACTTTTTTTGCCTCCATTACAAAGGTGGTATTTCCATTTATTGTTGCTCCAATAACACTCTCTCCACTTTTTTTATCAACAGGAATGCTCTCACCAGTTATAAGGGATTCATTGATATTTGCCCTCCCTTCTGTGATGATTCCATCAACTGGAATTTTTTCTCCAGGAAATACCTTCAGGCAATCTCCTGTTTGAACTTCGTCAACAGGAACCTTTTTTATGTTCCCATTTGGATATATTCGATGGGCCACTTTTGCTGAGAGTGATAAAAGCTTTTTAATCGCTTCACCTGCTTTTCCTTTTGCTTTTGATTCAAGATATCTTCCGAGAAGGATGAAGGTTGTAATGATAGCGGCATCCATAAAGTACTCTTCTGTTTTATTTGTGAAGAGTGTGATGTAACTCGAGTAGAGAAATGCTGCTCCTACTCCAAGAGAGACGAGAGTATCCATGCCTGGTCTCCCTTTGAGTAATGATGGGATTCCTTTTTGGAAGAATTCATGACCACCGTATGTGAGAACAATGAAGGAGAGAATCATCATCATTTCCATATTATACTCAATCTTCCAAACAAAACTCAGGAGGAGAATAATGATGCTCAGGATACCAGAAACAATAAGGCGGATAAGACGTTTTTGTGTTTCTTGGTCTCCTTCTGATTGGATATGTTTCCTGTGCTCATTTTCGTTTTGATGAGAATGATGATGCCCATCTTGGGAACCTGCTAGAAGTTCTGCTGTATACCCAGAATTTGTGATTGTTTTTATGATTTCTTCCTCATTTGTTTTTTGGGGATCAAAGGTAATGACTCCTTTTTCCATTGTGAAATGAATGGATGCAGAGATGACTCCGCTGACTTTTTTGAGATCTTGTTCGATGTGCAGGACGCAAGAAGTACATGTCATACCGTTCATCTTGACTTCGATCGTTTTCATGAGAGTAGTTGATACATGTTATGAGCCGATTTTTTTAATTTTCTCTTGAAAGAGAATATAAATCAGGAGATTCGATAATGTAAATACGGCAAAAAGAATGAGAGTAAAGGGTGGATGAGTATCGCTTGCAAAGACTATTTCTATAGCAGGAGCTATAATTGATATTTCCATGATATATTTCACACTGATATAGTGTTTTTTAAAATAGGAAAACAGGAGGAGGAGAATTTTAATAAGGACAATCAGAAAAACAACATCATGAATAAAGTGTCGTTGCTCCTGAACCATAAAAAGGCTGTAGATCTTTTGTCCGATAAAGATTACGAGGAGAATAATCATGAAGGCCAAGAGAACACTAATGAGAAATTGAAAGAGTAATATGAAATAATTTTTGTGCCGATAATATTGAGAAAAATTTTTCTTCATTTTTTTATGATATATGGAGGTGGTTGTATTTTATGTTTTTGTATGAGTGCCATTATGAGGAGTGTTATTCCGATACCACCAATAGGGTGTCGTATGGGTTCAAAATATGTCAGAAGGAAAGAAGACCCCAGAAGGAGGAGGAGAATTTTATTGCAAATAGAACAACCATACCCGAGAAAACTGAGCAATCCGCCAAGAGTGGCTTTTTTCGGAGTACAAGATGACCCTTTGATGCCGAAGAGGAGTCCGAGAAGGAGAGATTCAATACTCAGTATTATATAATCAAGCGAAACAACAGGCGTCATTCTCAGAAACAGTGGATTTTCCCAGAGTGCTGTAACTGTTCCAAAAGCAACAAAAGTAGCAATACCTATGAGAGTAACTATTATTTTCTCTCTCTTTGTTGCCTGTATGAAAAAAATGTTATTCATTTCTTTTGAGATACTGATTAGCAAATATAATTCCTATAATAGAAAAAATAATACTTATAATCTTAAACCACCCGTTATAGATGGTGAATATGCTAAACCCTACGGATACACCGAGTATAGAAAAAATAGGAAGAGTGCATACGGTACAAAAGACAGTAAATATTCCGCTAATTGTGCTTACTCCAGTAATACTCGCAAGTTTTCCTTGTGTACGTATGCTACATGTCTTTGGCATTTGCATAATAAACACCAGGGCAGTGAGTAAAAATGCAGTGCTGAGGCTTAAAAATACACCAAAGAGAATATTTTTTGTTGTTATATTCTCCCCGGGGATACATGCGTATCCATTTGATCCAGGGAGAAAAAATATAAAGTAGGCATTTGCTGTTAAAAGGAGAGTGGTACACCCAAGAAAGAATAAAAAGTATGCCGGATCTTTTAGTATTCTCATGGTATGCATTTCTTGTTATAAAAGTTCATTCATGGCACGTTCGAGTTCGGAAAGTGGAAATGCACCAGGGATGAATCGAACTTCGCCGGTTTTATTATTTCGAAGAATATTCCCTGGTGTTCCTGTTATACCAGCACGTCGGCCGTCTTGAATATCTTGCTGTATATGACTGAGGTATGTATCACTCTCTTGGCAAGTAATGAAGGCATTTTTATCGAGCCCTATTTCTGTGGCAATATCTACAAGATCACTTTCTTTGAGGCCTCGCCCATTTGATCTTGTTTTTTCATACACTTTATCTGTATATGCCCAGAATGAATCGTTTCCACCAAGCTCTGCCGCACACTCACTTGCTTCTGCTTCATTGGTGGCTAACGGATCGTGAAATCCTAAGGGAAAGTGTCGATAGACCCAATTTACTTTTTCTGAATTTTTTGTGAGAAACTCCTGTGCTGTTGGATGGAATTTTTTACAAAATGGGCACTCAAAATCTGAATACTCTATAAGGGTAATTGTTGCATCTTTTTTTCCACGAATGTGATCTTTTTCGTTTACAGGCGCAACATTTTTTGCTTTCTCAGCAGCATCTTTTTTTTGATTTTTTTGTGCATCTCTTTGTGCTTTTTCCTGTTTTGCAATATAGGATTCGATGCCTTTTTCTATGGCATCTTGACTCCCTATTTCAACAGAAGGAGCTTGGGGAGTTTTCCCCATCTGTAGTCCGAGGAAGATAACTGAGCCTGTTATTGCAAAAGTTGCAAAGATAATTGAAAGGATTAGTGGTGTGTTTGATTTTTTCATAGTGAACATGGAAAAAGAAAAAAATTATTTTTTTAGAAGAGCATCGAAGGCGTTTTTTCCGCCAACGAGGTCAAAAACTTGGGTGTATCCTTCTTCAGCGAGTTGGTATGCCGCTGCTCTACTCATGCTGCCACTTCGGCAGTAGAGGACAATCTTTGTATTTTTATCAGTAGGAAGATCAGGAGAATTCAGTATTGTTTTGTATGGGATAAAGGCATCTGTTCCTGCAATATGCTCTTGCTCAGGAATGTGCGTGTCGATGAGCACAAAATCCTTTTTCTGAAGCATCGTCTCAAATACTTCTGGAGTGATAGATTGATATTGAGGTCCTCCATGACTTTCTTCTTCGTCTTCGTCATGATGAAATTGAAGTTCAAATGCTTCTTCTCCGAGATCAAGGTCAATTTCTGTCCAAATTTTAATTTCTGGTATCTCATCAAGAGGAGGATCAGTTAAAAGAGAAACGGTCTTAAAAAATCTTCCATCGGGTTCTTCATGAAGATTTGGATTGAATTCTACAGTGAGTACTCCTGTATCTCCTGTCTTTAGATTTGTTGGCTTAATTGTTGCACTGGTACAGGCACAACTTGTTGGTACTCCTGTTATTTGAATGGGTTGCTCTCCGTTGTATGTAAAAGAAAACGTATGTGAGACTTTTCCTCCTGATTGTTTTATTGTTCCAAAATCATATGATTTTTCTTGAAAATCGAAAGTCGTTTTTTCTGTTGGAAGTGTCCTGACGGGCGCTTCTGGGGAAGTCTTTTTTTCTCCTTTAATAACTGTTCCCTGAAAAGAGAATTGAAGAACAGGCGTTGCTTTTGAGTTTGTTTTTATAAAAACATCTCTTTTGATGGGTCCAACAGCATTTGGTCCGTGTGCAAGGGGGTCATAGGTTGCAATCACAGTGGCTGTTTCTCCTGGCTCTAGTACCTGATTGATATTTGCCTGTGCTCCGTGTCCTCGCATTTTTATGCGTGGAGATATGATACCATCTTTACTTTTTACAACTGCCTCTGTGCACATGCAACTTGTCTCTCCTTCAAAAAGGGCTACAGACTCATTCCCTTCATTGGTAAATGTAAATTCAATATCTTTCTTGCCTCCCATAATTGGTATTTCACCGAGATTGATATTGTTTTTTTTGATAGATATATTTGCTTCGCTTTTACTCTGAGCATTCTTTAGGTTCTTTACTTCGGATGACTCTGAGTTTGGATTAGTGCATCCGGTGAGAAAGAGGGTAAGAAATACCGGGAGAATAAAAATAATTTTTCGAATATGTTTCATAGGGGGTAAAAAGATGAAAAAATTGTTATTTGACTTCGAAGTTAAACATCATTCCTGCATGCATATGCTCAGCAATATGGCAATGAGCAATCCATTTTCCAGGATTTGACATTTCTATGAGAATTTCAATTTTTTCTCCTGTACGGAGGAGGGTTGTATCTTTCCATTGAAGGTTCTCATTTGGTTTCCCATCTCGTGTAAGAACGACAAATCGTTGCCCATGAAAGTGGATTGGATGTTGCATAGGATGCATAGACTCTGGGTCATTGAAGATTTCTACTTTTACAAAATCCCCTTTTGAAAAAACCCAGTCACTGTTCATATCGACATTTGTTTTTGGATTCCTTGGGTCTGTTTCATCGATAAGCATCCACTCCATCATTTCATTGTTGCTCATACGATTCATCATTGGCATGGCATCTTCCCATTCGATTCCTTCTTCATCATCATGGCTGACACCATTGCCTCCCATCATTTTTTCCATTTCATCCATACCTTCATCATCTCCGTTCATCATTCCCATTGGGCCTTTATGTTGCATTCCTTTCATCATTTCGCCCATTTGTTTCATACCAATGCTAATACGAAGTTTTTTATCGATTTTTTGGTCTAAAAATTTCTGAAAATTATCACGAATGAGAGCATAGTCTTTTGGGTTTTTTCTCAGTGGTTGAGTATCAGCTTGTACTGACTCTCCTATTACTTTTATTTCTCCTATCTTTTTTCCTCTGTGTTGAATTTCAAATACACCTGGAGTGGTAAATTCTGTTTCAAAGATAATTCGCTCAGCAGGAGCAATGACAAAATCTTTTGCGATAAACTCTTTTTCTCCTCTTCCGATATCACCTCCGACTATTTTTAAGTCCTGACCTTTAATGGAGAAATCAAAGGTTCTTGTGTTTGCTGTATTTGTAACAAAGAAACGCACTTTTTCCCCTGTTTTTGCGTTCATATGAAAGTTTTCTTGATTATTGATCAGGAGGATGTTCCCGAACCTCCCCATGAGGGTTTTATTGCTCAAATCTTTATAAAATGGATCATTCTCTGAAAAATCATCAAGAACAAGAAATTCTTCTCTATCAACTTTGTTCCAGTACCCTTCTTCTGTTACGGAGAAGTTTCCATAGAGACCAAGTTCTTGTGTGTAGTCTTCTCTCATGTGTGGGTGATACCAATAGACTCCTGTATCGGGGAAGACAATGGTGTACTGAAATGTTTCGCCGGGTTGCATTGGTTTCTGTTTTCCTCCCATTTCTTCTGGTACTCCATCGAAGTCATCATCAAGACGAATGCCATGAGAATGGAGTGTCGTCGGAATATCGAGGTTATTAGTAAAACGCAGACTAATTTCAGCATCTTTTTCTACTTGAATAATTGGTCCCGGAATCTGCCTATTATAGGCTAATCGTTTGATGATTCTGTTTCCGACTTCTTGCTGGACCATTTCTGCGCTCATTTCAAATATATCTCCATCTTTTAATTTTACTAATTTGGTTGGCTCTATATCGGGAAGACCTTTTGGGTCACTTGAAAATTCTTCATCTGAGTCCCCTTTCATTTCCATATTCTCTTTATCACCCATCATGTCTTTATCATTCATCATACCCATATGATCCTCTTGATTGGAGTTTTTTGGACATGTGTCATCACTCTCTCCTTCACATGATTCATGTCCACCTTGCGACCCCGTCATCATTTCTTCCATATTACTGGAGTCATGGTAACCTTCTCTATATGAACGATGAACGGTCGAATATACGATTGCTGAAGCAATAATAAGAGCACTGACGATAATGGCGATGATTATGGGAGTGTTTGAATTTTTCATATGAGAAAAAAAGAAAGAGGTGTTAGGTGTTTTGAAACTGAGAAATAATATTCTTGATGTCGTTGTCTATTTGTAGAGCAATATCTTTGAGAAGTGAATCTTGAAAGAAGTGAGAAGTGATTTTTGGGCTCATAAGAGAAATATTTGCTTTTTCGTCTTTCTCATAAATAATTGCTTTACATGGTAAAAACAGACCAATAAGAGGATCTCTGTCGAGTACTTTTTTTGCGATAGGGGCACGGCAGAATTCAATGATTTGATATCCGTCATGCTTTATCCCCTTGCTTGCGAATGTCTGTTGGATGTCATGAATGTGAAGAACGGTAAAAGCATTTTTTTCGATAAGAGATAAAAGGCGACGTACTGATTTATCAAATGAATATGTGCTTGTTATGTTATGTGAGAAATTATTCATGCTTATTTATTACTCACGGTAAAAGCTCGAACTAACTCTTTTACAAAGACCTCCTTTTTATTTGGATCAGATTGTGAAAGATTTTTTGCACCACATGTACACAGATGGCTTTCGAGAGCAAAACTATTTACTTTTTTTAGGAGCCCGATAGCAGCATTTGTTTGGCTTGCAATATCGGTACAGTATTTATTTTCTTCAACCATCTTTAGAACATGAGCGACTTGCCCCTGCGCTTTTTTAAGGTTTGTAATCGCTTGTGATTTATACGGATCAATCATGGGAAAAAGTGAGAGAAAAAATGTTTCATTCGAAATTATACCCCTACCCATGGTTAGGGTCAAATATTTTCTTCTTCTTTTATAAAAGTAAGATTTATTCTTCCTCTTAAAGTGATTTTTTTCTATTTTTTTATGGATGCAAGCATTGCAGAAAATAAGCTTTTTTTGCATAAAAACTCCTCTAAAGAAGGGAAATGGCATTTTTAGTCATGATGGTTTTCTCAATGAATGCATGCTATACTCCAGATATAGTGATGGGTGTACCATTGAATCGTTTTGTAACTCTCATATTGACCTTGTTTCTTTTTCAAATGAATGATTGAAACACTAACATCGTTTCTTACACATCAAATCCAAAATATTGGACAGTGGGCGTACATGCTCGCTTTTTTTGCTGCTCTTTTAGAAACAATTATTGGAATTGGTATGGTAACGCCAGGTTCTACTATTATTTTGTTTCTCGGTGGATATACGGCGCTTACGGGGAATCTTGATTTTTTTGATCTCGTTTTTTTTGCTGCAACAGGAGCAATTTTTGGGGATAATATAAACTATTCTCTTGGAAAAAAGTTTGGGGAAAAATGGCAAAAAAATGGATTTTGGATTGTCAAACCAGAGCATTTTCGAATGGGACATATGTTTTTCCAAAAACATGGAGGGAAGAGTGTTTTTTTAGGTCGGTTTGTGCCAATGGTAAAAGAGATGACGCCATTTGTGGCAGGGAGTTTACATATGAAATGGAGAACATTTTTTTTCTTTAATGTGTTTGGTGGTATTGGGTGGGCATTTGAATTTTTAGGACTCGGTTTTCTCTTTGCTGGATCACTTGTACTCGCAGAAGCATGGCTTGGGCGGATTGCTTTTTTTATTTTTGCTCTCCTTCTTTTTCTTCTTTTTCTTTCATTTTTACAATGGTCGCTTACAAAGTATGGAAAACAAGTCTTCGCATATTTTTTGCGCATATTCGTATTTCTTCGACAGTCTTTTTTTCAGATTAATGGGGTAAAAAAATATATAAAAAATCATCCAAAAATTATCCTTTTTATACATAATAGATTTTCATCACATTCTTTTTTTGGTTTTCCTCTTACCATTTTATCTGTTATTTTTTTCTATTTTTTCTTTGGTTACCTGGGGATGGTGGAAGATTTTGTATCAGGAGATATTATTATTCAGATTGACACGAGACTTGAGAACCTTCTCTTTCTTTTTCGAGACAGTACTCTCTTTCATATTTTTTTATGGATTACTGCTCTCGGAAAATCAGAAGTCATTCTTTCTTTTTTATTGATATCGAGTGTTATTCTCTGGTTATTACAAAAAAAACCAGCCATTTTGTCTCTCTGGATTTCTGTTGTTGGAGCGGGAGGAATTGTATATCTTAGTAAACTCTTTTTTGATAGACCTCGTCCAGAGCTGGCATTGTATATAGAACATACTCCATCTTTTCCAAGTGCACACGCAACTATTGCTGTCGCTTTTTATGGATTTCTCGCTTGGATGATTATGAGAAATGTTTCCGGTTGGAAAGCAAAAATTCATATATTTTTTGTGACACTCATTCTTATTCTCCTTATTGGATTTAGTAGACTCTATTTAGGTGTTCACTATCTCAGTGATGTTCTTGCGGGATATTTTGTTGGAGGAATGATGCTTGTATTTTCTATAGCCCTTTTGGAGTACTGGAAGAGTACACATCATAAAAAAACAGTTTTCCTTCCTCCTTCTAAAAAAACATATATTGGATTTCTCCTTCTTCTTTCGCTCCTGCTCTACCTCTTTTTTGGGTATCAGTTTCAGAGCACACTTCCCATACAAAATATTTCTCTTTCTCAAAAAACAAAAAATATTCAAACTCTTCCAGAGGCTTTTGTGGATTCACATCTGAAATATACAGAAACCATTACTGGGAGAGAAACAGAGCCAATCAACTTTATTTTTCTGACCCCAAATAGTCAGAATATTGAAGATATTTTTGCACGTGCAGGGTGGAGAAAAAGTGATAGATTGGGTATTGTATCTTCAGGGAAAATGCTTGATAATATCTTTGGTTCACGCTCTTATGAGACAGCCCCTATTACACCACTTTTTTGGAATGGGAGAACCCAAGATTTCTCATTTCAGAAATTACCAGAGGTTAATAGCATTAAAATTCGTCATCATATCCGAATCTGGGAAACCAATTTTCTCCTCCATAACGAGAAAGTGTTTGTAGGAAGTGCTATCTTTGATGATGGGATAAAATGGGGTATTACCCATAAAATCTCTGCTGATATTGATAATGAGCGAGAGGTAGTTTTTGAAGATCTAGAGAGTACAGGAAAAGTCTTATCATCAGAAAAAATACCATTTGTACCCCCAGTGTCAGGTGAAAATTTTTCGGGAGATTTTTTTGTGACCGATGGAAATATATATGTCCTCAAGTTCTAATGAAAAAATTAAGCATTATTATTATCACACTCAACGAAGAGAAGAATATTCAAAATATTTTAAAAGATCTCTCTCATCAAACTTTTCAAGATTTTGAAATTATTATTTCTGATTCGAATAGTTCTGATGCTACTGCCAAAAAAGCTCAGGAAATGGGGAAATGTTTTACCGAGTTTCGATTTGATAATTGTGGCAAAACATTGGGGCCTTCTTTTGGTCGAAACTACGGGGAACAGTTTGCAAAATATGAGCAACTTCTTTTTCTTGATGCAGACACACGCATACGAGAACATGATTTTTTAGAACGTCTTCTCCAAAACATTACATTGTTCCATGCAGATGCGGGATCATTTTATTTCAAATTGACGACTCGAGGTATTCTTCCATTTTTGGGATACAAATTGATGAATTTTGGGCTCTTTATCACACAATATCTATCACCGACAGCATGTGGAGCATTTTTGTTTTCCACAAAAGCCGTTCACAAGAAAGTTGGTGGTTTTCGAGAAGACGTTCAGCTCTGTGAAGACTGTGACTATGTTCGTGATGCAAAAAGAGCTGGATTTCATGTAAGAATGCTTCCGATGGCATGTGAGTTTTCTGATCGTCGTTTACAACAGGATGGATTTTTTAGAACTGGTATTGGCTATTTAAAAGCAAATCTTATTCGTTTTACAACCGGGAAAAGTATAAAAAAAACAAACTACACTTTTGGAAATTACGAATAACAAATGAATGTTGCGCTTGATACTTTTATTGTATTTTTACAGAATCACCTGTTGTGGGCATATTTGATTTTATTTCTCGGTTCTTACTTTGAAACGCTTATTGTTTTCTCTCTTTTTCTTTATGGAGAAATTTTCTTTTTATCGGGCGGAATTTTAGCAGGAATGGGAGTATTGAATATTTTTGTTGTCTGTATGGTTCTTTTTCTTGGTGGCATTCTCGGTGATAGTTCAAGCTATTTTCTCGGAAGAAAATTTGGTGGGAAGTGGCTTTTAAAAAAGAAAAAAAAGACATTTCTCACAAAAATATTTCCAGTGGAAAAAGTTGAAAAAAGCAAAAAATTTCTTCAAAAACATGGGGGAAAAAGTGTTTTCTTCGCTCGTTTTATGGGACCTGTCGCGTGGTTTGCTCCGTTTCTGGCCGGAGCTCATAGTGTGCCATTTTCTTCTTTCCTTCGGTACGATGTTCTTGGTGCTAGTCTTGGTATTGGGCAGTTTGTTTTGGCTGGATTTTTATTCGGTAAAAATTATCAACTTTTTCTCCAGATTGTCTCTCAATGGTTTGTTGCAGTCCTTTTTTTTCTTCTTCTGGGAGGTCTGATATATTTTTTATATAAAAAAAAATATATTTCACATCAATGACTCATGATTCATAAAAATGTGAAAGCACTAGGCTGGGTCAGCTTCTTTACAGATTTTGCATCAGCAATGATCACGCCGATTCTACCAATTTTTATTGTGAGTGTTTTACAAGAGACACCTGAAAAACTCGGCGTTATTTTGGCAATTTCAGCTTTTGTTTCTTATTTTTTTCGTTATTTTTTTGGAGTTTTGAGTGATAGGTTCCATAAAGAAAAACTCTTTCTTATTATCGGATATGGGATTTCTACGGTTACGAAGCCCCTCCTTGCCTTTTCACACTCTTGGCAGAGTGTAGGGGTGCTCCGTGGAAGTGAGCGGATTGGTAAAGCGATTCGAAGTGCTAGCAAAGATACAATGATTTCTGATTTTTCAGAAAAAAAATCACATGGAAAAACTTTTGGTTTTCATAAGATGATGGATATTGCTGGAGAACTCTTTGGAGCTTTTCTCATCTTTCTCATTCTCTTTTTTGGAGGTACTGGAGAAGATATATTTCGGAAGATTTTTCTTTTTACTCTTCTCCCCGGACTTTTTGCTCTGATAATCCTTATTTTTGGAACAAAAGAAAAATCTTCTCTCAAGAAAGAAGAAAAAGTCCGTTGGGCACCAAGTGATGGACGGTTTTTTCCGATTTTTGTTCTCTATTTTGCGTATATATTTTTTCTCTTTCGTGATTCTTTTTTTCTACTTCAGGCTCAAACATCAGGATTTTCTCTCACTTTTCTCCCGCTTCTCGTTATGGTTTCAACTCTCATACAAACGCTTTCCAGTTTTTTTATTGGAAAAAAAATTGATGAATATGGCAGTAAAATAATTTTAAGCTTCAGTTTTTTCAGTGGCATTTTGGGAACGTGTTTTTTGTATTTTCATATTTTTCTTCCCGCTTTTCTTTTTCTGGGAATTTTTACGGTTTCAAGCCTTAATGCACTCCGTGCTTCTATCTCACAGTCAGCAAAAAATAAAGCAAGTGTCTATGGTCTTTTTTATGCTGGGATGGCCATTTCTATGGCATTTGGATCTGTGGTGACGGGAAGTTTGTGGACACATTTTGGAAATGATTATGCCTTATTATTTTCTCTCAGTGGGCTTACCCTTACTTCCCTTGTGTTTGTCGCTTTAAAGTATCCGAAGTAATTTTTTGTTATTCTTTGTTTTTTTTGTATTTTTCTCCCGCCTTATGGTCAGTACATGTGAAACTTTTAGCAGCTTCATGTCATTATTTATGTACAGGGATTCGTGTTCGTATGGTTTTTTTGCCAAATTTTTGAAGTGAGGTTTCAATAACCATTGCTGCTAAAAAGCCTCCCAAGAGTGTTGTTGCTACAATAGATGAGTGTTGGAACTCATAAGAAAATGCTAAAACCATTGCCATAAATGTTGTCAGAATTGAAGCTCCTAATACACCTGTGTGCACTCCTGTTTTCTTGCGAATTTTAAAATGCCCAATGTGTGTTATAAAGTGAACAAATAAGATAGCGATTGACCCAATGGCAGCAACTTCTCCTAAATTGAAGAAAATTGATAACACTATTATTAAAACTCCACTTACTAAGAGTCCTTCTCTACTATGGGCAATCGGTTTTCCAAATACGCTAGGAAGCTCGCCATCTTTCGCGAGTTTGTATGTTACATTTGTTACTGAGTACAAATTTGCATTTATTGCTGATGCTGTAGCGATAAGTGCTGTTACTGTTACTAAAATTTTACCAAAATTTCCAAAGATGGGTTGTGCCGCTTGTGCCAAAACAGAATCTTTTCCTGCAAGAATGGTATCCATCGATAAATTTCCAAATACACTAATGCTCACTATTAAATAGAGCATTGCCACTAACGCTATGGAGACCATTATGGCACGAGGAAGTGTTTTTTCTGGATTTGGCATATCTTCAGCAGTATTTGTAATAATGCGAAATCCCTCAAATGCAAAAAATGTGATTGCGAGACTTGCAAAGATATTATGCACGGGGGGGTATGTTTTTGGGGTTAGAAATTCTGGATGAAAAAGAAATAAACCTGAAAGAGCCAGTATGACCAAGACAAGAAATTTAATTCCTACTGTGATTTGTTCAAAAATGGCTACGTCTTTTGCTCCACGCAAATTTATAATCACAAAAAAGAGAATAATAAAAATTGAAAATAATCCTTCAAGGGGGATGCCTGAGCTTGGAAAAAAAAGGGCAGCATAGTTTCCAAAGGCTTTTGCAATGAGGCTTAAAGAGACCAGTGCTGCAAAATAAAGCACCAAGCTCATTGTTCCTGTGAAAATCCCTGTACCAAATGATTGTGTGAGGTATTCTACGATTCCGCCTGCAGATGGGTATTTGGCCCCTAATTTTCCAAATGAATATCCACTTAAAAGGGCAATACTCCCCGCGAGCAAAAATGAAATGTAAATAGCACTTCCGGCTATTGCCCCTGCCTCGCCGAGTAGTGCAAAGATACCTGCCCCAACCATACCGCCAATACCCATTGAAACTGCTGCCCAAAATCCTATAGCTTTTTTTTCTATTCTTTTCATTATACTACTATACCAGTTATATGTTTATAAAGCAATTACTCTGTCATTGTTAGAAGTATCAAAATTATTTTGCATGTGGGCAGGGGCAATAGCAAGAGAATACCTTTTTTAAAGCATTGTACTTGTTAATATAAAGTATATATGTTAAAATATTATAATATAAATCATAAAAAGTAGTTCACACTGATAATCATTTCATTTTATATGCAGATTTCGCTTCAGTGTAAAATAATCCCTTTAAAACCTGAGAACTTATGAAAAATACACTAAAAAAAATTAAAAAATCAAAAAAAATAAAGAAATTAAAAAAGAGTCTTCGTATAAAAAATAAAGAAACACGTAAAATTATAAAACACGAAACCAAACGAAGTGTGTTCATTAAATTTCTTCTGATACTTCTTATCTTTATTGGATATTTTGTTTTCATAGCCATGAAATATGGCGTGAAAGATGGATTTTTAGTGACTCTACTCTCTTGGTCCTTTTTTGTTCTCTGTACACCAGTGGCAGATGCCGGTTTTCTTATTGATTTTCCGTTTCGACTTATTACAAAAGTCCGTATGGTATATTCTGAAATTATAGTATGGGCCATAGCAATTTTTCTGAATGTGTACGCCTTTTTTATTCAGCCAGAAGTGTACGAAAAAACCAAGATTCTCCTTCTCTTTCGATATATTTTAGAACAACCTTTTCCGTTTTGGTCGATTATCATCATTTCAGGAATAGGAACATTTATGTCTATTCGTTTTGGTGATGAGCTTATAGATAAGGCAAAATACCGACAAAGACGGCTATATAACAAGCAGAAATACAGATTTAAATTTTTCGGGATGGTTTTTGTTTTTCTCCTCTCAGTAATCTTATATGATTTTTTGCTGAAGCAGTTAGGGGTTCAGATTCCAATGTAGGTATTACAATAGCGATTGTGTCGTATGAGAATGATGTTGGCAGGGGCGATAGGGTTCGAACCTACGACACCTGGTTTTGGAGACCAGTGCTCTGCCAACTGAGCTACGCCCCTAGATATTCCATGATATTTTACCCTTTTAAAAAGTAGTCGTCCAGATTTTTCTGAATTCGTGTGATACCACCGACTGTGCACTCAAAGTCAGTACCAGTAATCATTTCATATGCTGCAATATATTTTTGTGCTAATTTTGCTACAAGTTCGACTGGTGCATTAGGAAGAACTTCATCTTTGTATGGATCACAGTTATCAGCATACCAGAGTCGGAGGAATTCTTTATCAAAACTTTGAGGCTCCTCCCCTGCTTCGACTCGCTGTGAATATGTTTCTGCAAGCCAATATCGAGAGCTGTCAGGTGTGAGGACTTCATCAATAAGCATAATCTCCCCTGTTTTGATGTCTCGTCCGAATTCGAATTTTGTATCAACGAGGATGAGCCCTCTCTTGCTGGCCATTTCTTGTCCTCGCAAAAAGATGCGGAGAGCATAATCTGAAACTTCGTTCCACTGCCTCTCTGTCATTAGGTTTCTTTCGATGATTTCATCAGGAGAGATGAGCTCATCGTGTCCTGTTTCTGGCTTTGTCGTCGGAGTAATAATCGGTATTTTAAATTTTTGATTTTTCTCCATTCCTTCGGGGAGGTCGACGCCACAGTATTTTCTCATTCCCTTTTTGTAGTTTACCCATACAGAAGTATCAGTTGATCCTGTCATGTAGCCGCGAATAATAAATTCTACTGGGAAGACTTTTGCTGGACGTACAATTGAAACTTGTGGATCGGGGTTGGCGATAAGATGGTTTCTGACGATATCTTCTGTCTGATTAAACCAAAAATTAGATACAGAATTCAGAATCTGACCCTTAAATGGAACGCTTGTCAGTACCCTGTCAAATGCTGATTGTCTATCAGTGGTAATGATGATTCGTTTTCCATTTTTTTCAAATGTATCTCGAACCTTCCCACTGTGTATCTTGGTGTAGCCATTTAGATTAACAGTAGTAATAGCATCAGAGATGTGGCTGATGATGAAATCTGTGGATGGAATCATATAAAAGGGGGAAATCGAAATAAAGAATATAGAATTAAGAAGAGAGATTCAATGTATAAAGAAGGAAAGAAATGAAGGTGTAAAAAAATCTCCTCTCACCCCTCTTTCTCAAAGAGGGGGATAAGATGCAGTGGAGTGCCTCTTTAAATAAAGAAGGGGAAGAAAAAAATGCTTCGCAAATTTTAATTGTCTGGATCACTTCGTCGTACCTCCTCGTGATGCCTGAACGTGGAGAGAAGAGAGTAGAGTAGA
>JANTGK010000027.1 GCA_024762935.1 Candidatus Peregrinibacteria bacterium
CCTTCATGTGAAATATGGGCAAACCCAGATACTATTAATCGAGGAGGAAGCAGTACTTTAGAATGGGAAACAAGAAACACCCTTGGAGCTTGGCTCGATGAATATGGGTATGTTGACGTACCAAACGGAGATCAAACAGTATCACCACGGCGAACAACAACGTACAACCTTGTTGTATGGAATAGCGACGGACAAGTAGCTGAGTGCCAAACAAAAGTAAAAGTGAAGAGGATCAGTTGGAGAAATGCAAGGGATTGGAGGAACTGGTGGAGAGATAATGGAAGACAAATATCATGGAACAGATAGTTTTCATTCAGCATTGAACATATAAAAGCCTCCCCGAAACGGGAGGCTTTTTATTGACAATATTTGGAATAAATAAAATAATCACTTCTTAATAGCACTCATTATGTTTCTTGAAGAAGAACAACAATCACAAGAAATCTATCTCAGAGAGATAAAGCAAACCCCACTCTTATCACAAGAAGAGGAAATAGAGTATGGTCGACGTGTACAACAAGGGGATGACTCTGCTCGAGAAAAAATGATTACTGCAAACCTGCTCCTTGTTGTAAAAATTGCACGAAAGTATATAAATCGTGGTATTCCTTTTTTAGACCTCATCGAAGAAGGGAATATCGGGCTCATGAAAGCAGTAGAAAAATTTGATCCAGAAAAGGGGCTCCGTTTTAGTACTTACGCCACCTGGTGGATTCGCCAAACAATCATCAAGACAATTGTATCTATGAATACAACAGTGCCTGTTCCAAGACATATTCAAGAAGAATATAGCCGATATAAAAAAGCCATCAGTATGCTCACGGCTCAATGGGACCGAGAACCAACAGATCAAGAAGTTGCAGAAATACTCGATACCACCACAAATCGGTTGGATAAAGTAAAACAGTGGAATCAACATAGTCAAGGGTTAAATGAACCAATCGCAGATAATCCTTTACAGACATTGCAGGAATCTCTTCCCGATACCACATTTCCTGAACCATCACTTCTGAGAGAAGCACGAGACATACAAAAAATTATTCCCCAAATTCTTGATCGATTACCACAACAAGACCAACGGATAATAATGATGCGTTTTGGGCTGAACAGGTATGAGCCTCATACATTGGAAGAAACCGGACAAGAGCTAGGTATCAACCGTGAAACGGTCAGATTAGCACAGAAACGAATATGCAAAAAAATCGAAAAATTCCTCACTAATAATAACTATAAGCTGAATAGTTTTTTCTCTGAATAAAAAAGAGAAATAAAAAAATTCTGTAAAAAGAGTGTCTCTATTTCTGGAGAGAAAAAAGGGATAAGTGCAAGGAAAAAAGCTTGCTTTCGCGTAAAAAAAATGCAAGCCTGTTTGTCTGCGTATATCCCTTTTTATGGAAAAAAAAATTGTTGTCACTGGTGCCAAAACGCACAATCTAAAAAATATAAATATTGAAATCCCTCGAGGGAAACTCATTGTTATTACAGGACTCTCTGGATCAGGGAAAAGCTCTCTCGCTTTTGATACTATTTTTGCTGAAGGTCAGCGCCGATATGTAGAATCACTCAGTACCTATGCTCGACAATTCCTCGGAATGATGGAAAAACCAGATGTCGAACAAATATCAGGGCTCTCACCCGCCATTTCCATCGATCAAAAGACTGCTCCACGAAATCCTCGCAGTACTGTCGGGACCGTAACAGAAATATATGATTACCTTCGACTCCTTTTTGCACGAGTAGGAAGCCCCCATTGCCCAAAATGTGGTCACCTCGTAGAAAAACAATCCCCAAGCCAGATTGTCGACCAAATCGCTGAAATGCCAAAAGAAAAACGAATCATGCTTCTCTCCCCTGTTGTACGCGGAAAAAAAGGAGAGCACGCTCGGGTTCTCGAAAAAATCCGAAGAGATGGTTTTGTTCGTATGAGGATTGATGGGGAAATAGTATCGATTGCAGAAGAAGTTAATCTCGACCCCAAAAAAAAACATACTATCGAAATCATTGTCGACCGACTTGTCGTTGGAAATACCAAGAAAAAATATAAAGAACTCTCAACAGGTGAAAAAATTGAAGAAAAAAATGAAGACCGATCACGACTCGCTGATTCAGTAGAAATCGCACTGAAAAATGGTGATGGACTCATTACCATTCTCGATGCTGATACAAAAGAAGAAGTAACATATTCTGAAAAATTCATCTGCCCGGATCATGGGGCTGTTATTGAAGAAATCGAACCTCGAAATTTTTCATTTAACTCTCCATATGGTGCCTGTGAATCATGTCATGGTCTTGGAGACCGTATGGTCATAAAAACAGAGCTTGTTATGCCAAACCCACGCCTCACCATTGCTGAGGGAGCTATTATTCCTTGGGCAACTATGACAAGCCGTGAAGGGTGGAACCAGCGAATTCTTGCTGCTGTTGCTGAGCGTCATGGGTTTTCTATGAATGCTCCCATAAAAAAACTGACCGATGAACAACGAGAACTTATTCTCCATGGAACAGGAGATGAAGAGTATGAGGTAAAAATGGATTCTGATCGATTCAGCGGAGAAGTATCCGTCAAGTTTGAGGGAGTTATTCCAAATCTCGAGAGACGATATAAAGAAACCGAATCTGACTTTTCTCGAAAACAAATTGAAAAATTTATGGATCGAGAGACATGTCCCGATTGTGGAGGGTCTCGACTGAGAAAAGAAATACTTGGTGTAACCATTGATACAAAAAATATCATTGATGCCACCGAGATGAGTGTTGCACAGGCAAGAAAATTCTTTGTGGCCCTTCCAAAAAAATTATCAAAACGAAATCAAGAAATCGCCCGCCTCATTCTTGCAGAAATTGAAAACAGACTCGGCTTTTTGGAAGATGTCGGTCTTACATATCTGACGCTCTCTCGGTCAGCAAATACTCTTTCTGGAGGAGAAGCACAGCGAATTCGTCTCGCCACTCAAATCGGAAGCAAACTCCAGGGGGTTCTCTATGTTCTTGATGAACCATCTATTGGGCTCCACCAACGAGACAATGACCGACTTATCACTACACTCAGAGGGCTACAAGAAGTTGGAAATACTGTTATCGTCGTCGAACACGATGAAGAAATGATGCGAAGCGCTGATTGGCTCATCGAAATAGGACCTGGTGCCGGTTCTAGTGGAGGGGAAGTGCAAGCGGAAGGGACCTATAAAAATTTTATAAAAGACCCAAAATCAACAACGGCACGGTATCTCTCGGGAAAAGAATCTATCATCACTCCCAAAAAACGCCGAAGGGGAAACGGAAAAAAACTGAAGATTAAAAATGCTCGAGAAAATAACTTAAAAAACGTAAATGTAGAAATTCCACTCGGAAAACTTATTGGTATTACTGGTGTTTCTGGTTCTGGAAAAAGCTCACTGATCAACAGGATTCTTGCTCCATACCTCTTAAACGAACTCAATCGTGCCGATCAATCTGTTGGTATGGTCGACCGTATCGATGGAATTGGAGCTCTTGATAAAGCCATCGTTATTGACCAATCCCCCATAGGCAGAACCCCCCGGAGTAATCCTGCGACATACACAGGAGTATTTACTGATATTCGTGAACTCTTTGCCACCACACCCGAAGCGAAACTCCGAGGCTACAAAGCTGGTAGATTTTCTTTTAATGTAAAGGGCGGACGATGTGAATCATGCCAAGGTGATGGAATTGTAAAAATAGAAATGCACTTTCTCCCTGATATCTATGTGCCATGTGATGTATGCCAAGGGAAACGATACAATGCGGAGGCACTAGAAATTACCTGGAGAGGAAAGAACATCTCTGATGTGCTCCATATGACAGTCGAAGAAGCCCATAAATTTTTTGCCGCCATTCCACTTGTTCAAAGAAAACTCGAAACTCTCGAAAAAGTTGGGCTTGGGTATGTTCAGCTCGGGCAATCAGCCACCACTCTTTCTGGAGGAGAAGCACAGCGTGTAAAACTCGCAACAGAACTCAGTAAACGCAGCACAGGAAAAACATTCTATATTCTCGACGAGCCAACAACAGGGCTCCACTTTGATGATATAAAAAAACTCCTCGTCGTTCTCAATGCGCTCGTCGACTCTGGAAATACCGTACTCGTCATCGAACACAATCTTGATGTCGTGAAATCATGTGACCACCTCATTGATATTGGGCCCGACGGAGGAAACAAGGGAGGAGAAGTCATTGCCGAAGGAACACCAGAAGAAGTAGCGAAAGTGAAAAAGTCATTTACCGGAAAGTATCTGAAGGAAATGCTGTAAAAAGAGGGGTACGGAATGTTGAATATTGAATATAGAAGAGGGAAATACGGAGATTCTAAATTTTAAAAGAAATCTCAATTTTAAATGGTATAAAAGGTGCAGAGACGCAAAGATACAAAGCTACAAAGTTATAAAGTTACAGGGTTGTAAAGCTACAAGTAAAAGAAGAAGAAAGAATGAGGAAAATAGGGGTAAGAGTATATGTGTGTATGTGTCTGGTTTGCCGCGTCGTTCGTATTTTGATTACAAAAAACTCTTTCCTCTTGAAAGACGGGAGCGGAGAGGATGTGGAATACTGAATCGATTATTTTTTCTCTTCCTCTTCTTCTACATCAATAATAATCTCATCAAGAATATTTTTTGATTCCCTCTTTTGCTCTCTCATAAGCTCTTCGGTTCTCTTTTTTATTTTTCGAAACAGGAGGTAAAAGAAAAGCCATGTCGCAGCAATAGCAAAAAGCACAAAGAGGACAAATGCTCCAAAAAGGGTAAATATTGCCTGTAAAAGTGTTGAAAGTATTTCCATTGTCTAAAAATATTCTTTTTGGCCCTCAGGACCACGATGAAATTTTCCAAAATCAGGAAGAGAAAGGGCCTCTTCACCAGAAAAAACACATCCATCTCTGCAAACGAGTTTACTCCCACAAGAACATTGCCCACAAATACCAAAACCACATTTCATGTATCGCTCCAATGAAACCTCACACAAAACGTTCGCTTGTTTACACAAAAGGGCCACTGCCTCCATCATTTTTTCTGGTCCACAGGTCTGAACAAAGTCGATATTTTCTGTTTTCAGAAGTCTTTCTAAAGGTCCTGTCACAAAACCTTCTTCCCCAGCAGAACCATCGTTTGTCGTCGTTATCACTCGAAACTCAGATTCTGCGCATTCCTCTTCGTACATCAAAAAATCTTTTGTTCGTGCACCAATAATAATGGTGATATCACATCCATTTTTCTGCGAAGTTTCACCTAAAAAATGAAGAGGAGCAGATCCAAATCCTCCACCGACAAGAATAATTTTTTCATCTGCTCGCACACTAAAGGAGTTTCCATATGGTCCGCGAATACCAATGGTATCATCACATTTTTTAGTGAAGAGCTCCGCTGTGAATCGACCAACATTTGCGATTGCTAGTTTTGTTTGTTTGCCATCATCACTCGCAACAGAAAATGGCTTCTCATCAAAGTGAGGTATCCAAATATTTACGAATTGACCAGGTTTTGCACCCAACGAAATATCGAGAGTAAACATCTTTGTGTTTTTATTGAGCTCTTCCACTGAGAGTATTTTTGCTGATTGAGGAATATACGTTGTCATCTCTCTCATTTTGCAGGGAAAAACAAAAAAATTAAAGGAGAAGTTTTATAGAGAATTATTATGTCAAAGATACATATTTATTTGTATATCCAAAAACCCAGTCCGCGATAAAAAGAGGGAGAGAAAAACAAGAATTTGTCTTGAATTCATCCCCTCTTTTTGGGAATATATCTTCACTTTGTAAAATAAATTCCTTTATGGATCCAGACCAACCGCTTAGTGCATTTATTATTCTCTTTGTCCTCCTTCTTCTTTCTGGATTTTTTTCTGGAGCAGAAGTAGCCCTTGTCTCACTCTCTCCGGCAAAGGTCCGTTCTTTTGTACAACAAAAGAAAAAGGGTGCAAAAGCAGTTGAATACTTAAAATCACGACCAGAACGGCTCCTTATTATTATTCTCCTCGGCAACAACCTCGTAAACATTCTTATCCCTGTTCTTTCAACAGTTCTTTTTACAAAAATATTTGGTGATGCCATTATCGGTGTTATGACAGGTCTTCTCACAATAGTCCTCCTTATTTTTGGTGAAATTGTTCCCAAAACTTTTGCACAAAAATACTCTGAAAAATTCAGTCTTATTTGTGGACCTATTGTCTACTGGATTGGTCGCATCTTGTATCCTATAGTATTTCTCCTCGAAAAACTTATTACTTCTCTTGGCCCAAAAGAAGCAATAGAAAAACTCTTTTCTGACGAAGAGCTCCTTGCCCTCGCTGAAATAGGAGAAGAAGAAGGAGGACTTGAAGCAGATGAACGAGAACGAATTGAAAACGTTCTTGAGTTTGGCGATACCATTGTTGAAGACATTATGACTCCCCGACCGGACATGGATGTTCTTCCGGAAACAGCAACTCTACAGGAAGCCATTGAGTTCTTCCTGAAAAAAACCCATAGTCGGATTCCTGTATACGGAGACACTATTGATCAGATCAATGGAATAGTGACTCTCAAAGATATTCTTCAATTTGAGCAAAAATACCCGCCCGAAACAACACTCAGCAAACTTCCAAAAAACCCTGTGTTGACTGTACCAACAAGTATGATTCTTGAAGATATTCTTCGGGAAATGAAATGGCGAAGAACACATCTGGCTATTGTTATTGATGAACATGGTGGAACAGTAGGACTCGTCACGCTTGAAGACCTCTTAGAGGAAGTATTCGGAGAAATCGAAGATGAAACTGATCAAAAAGAGGTAGAAATAAAAAAACTTCCTGATGGCAGTTATCTCGTTCCAGGGAAAATGGAGATTGGTGAAATCAAAGAAGCATCAGGAATTAAAATTCCCGGTGATGAAAATATGAGAATTGCCAAAATCATCTTAGATACACTCGGTCGATTCCCAAAAAGAGGTGAAAAAATAGATATTTCACCAGACCTGTATGCTGTTGTTGAAAAAATGAATGAATATAAAATCGAGTCACTCCGGCTCTTTCCTCGTTTGCCATGAAAAGGCGTATACAAAGACAAAATCCTTCATCTCTAACGGCATCGATTGCCATTGGAGGAAGTCTTTTTGTCTCCCTCTTTCTTGCTTTTGCATGGGGAAACTCTCTCTTGCGACAATCCAGTATCGACAGGAAACTCAATGCTTTTCAGGCGGAGAATGACCGCTTTAAGGAGGAAAATGAAAGACTTTTGAAGCTCTATCAATACCTCCAATCACCACAATATCGAGACAAATGGGCAAAACGACATAAGGGACTTGCTCAACCAGGGGAAAAAGTTATGATTATTGAACATTCTCAAGAGGAGACATTAGATAATGCAACCGGAGAAAAAATGCTCGAACACGAACTTCTCATTGCTCGTCCCAACAGAGAGCAATGGAAAATTTTATTCTTTCCAGAAAAAAAGGAATTAAAAATTAACCAAGAAAACGCCAAGTAGAAAAAATGCAACAAGAAGATGAACAATCGAAAGAAACACTCTTCCGTGAGAAAACTTTAAAGATAACGTCAGTCCCAAGAAAAGGATAAAAAAACAACCTGTTACCAAAAAGGGAAAGGAGCTTGTGAGCGATCGATGCAAAAATGAAAAAAGTGGTGAATCAACTCCCCATTTAACAAGAACAAAAGAAGAAAAATAAAAATAACCCGCATAAAAAGCAAGGAGCCATCCAAAAAAGAGATGAGTCTCCTGAAGAAAATAATAGATACTCGTTTGGTGAAACTCAGTTTCATATTTTTTCTCTTTTTCTTTCTCATCCTCTTCCTCTTTTTCACGGTTTTCAATATCTTCTTCAACGGCCACCAACCGTTTTTTTGGCGCTTTAATAATTCGGTGTACCTCTTTTACATGTGAAACTAAGTTTTTAATATGCTGTTTTCTAACAGCAGCATTCCGAGCAAATATGATGCGCTTAAAACTCGAAAATATTTTTTTGAGTGATCGATATAAAAGTCGAGTTCGTATAAAAGATGTATGTTTTCTTTCAGCGTGAGCTCGTTTAATCCGTAGCTTTTTCCGTTTCTTTCGAGCTCGTTTTTTCTTATACCCCTTCAGGAGTCTCTTCATTTTTGAAGAAACCCTTCGGACATGTGCAACAATACCCTTTTCCATTTCGAGGTTTTCAGCTTCTTGATCATCATCAAGGACTCCAAAAGAGTGCTCCTCTCGCTCTTCTTCTGAAATCTCTGCATGTTGCTGTAGAGTAGTATCAACTAGAATAAGAAGCTCATCCGAAAGATCCTGAATATACTTCAGATTATTACTCAAACGAAGACGCATGAGAGAATCTATCTTTGTCTTAATGTTTCGAAATTCATCACCAGTAAGAGTATCTTGGAACTTCTTTAAAACCATTTCTGCACGATCGACAATTTCCTCTACATTTTCAACAAGTTCACGTTTTGCATCGAGAAAATCTTCACTCTGAAGAGCACTGGGTTTTCCCTCCATTTGATCGAGGGGGTTTGCCTGGATAACACCATATTCTTCCTCAACCTCTTCAGCCAATTGCTCAAGCCCTTCTGCTCCTTTTTTCTCTTGATCTTCGAGAGAGAAAGAAGAATCGACAAGGGAAAGAACCTTAAACCCATACTCTGAAACGAGACGATAATAAGCACTTTTTCTATCTTTTGCATCAATCGTTCCCTTTGTCTCATTCCCCTTCATGTCAACAACATGAAAGACAAAAGAAACAATTCCATCATCGATTCCTTCAGCTAATGCAGAATCCTTCTCTTTTTTTAACGAAATAACAGAAAGACTCATAGCATGAAGCTTTGCCCGAGCTTCTTGCTCATTTTCAGCAGAGAGGACACCCGTTAGTTTATGATGCTCTTGATTAAGAGCAATATAAGAAAACTTCAATGAGCAAACAATGGACCCCTATATTCTCATTTTTTTGAGAAAAAATCAAAAGAGCGAGTCCTTCTTTTCTTCTACGGGTAATCCTAAATGCTCAAATGCTGTAGGTGTCAGCACTCTTCCTTTTGGAGTTCGAACAAGAAAACCAAGTTGCATAAGAAAGGGTTCTCGAATATCTTCAATGGTCTCTTTTTCTTCAGAAGTCGCAGCGGCAAGAGTTGAAAGACCAACAGGACCACCAGAGAATTTTTCTGCAAGCGTTGTTAAAAAAAATCTATCACCATCTGTGAGTCCCAAGTGATCGACGCCCATTTGTTCCAAACTCTTCTCAGCAAGTGATGATGAAATATCATTTTTTTGATCCACATGTGCAAAATCTCGCAAACGTCTCAGGAGTCTATTCGCAACCCGAGGTGTTCCACGACTACAACGAGAAACGAGTTCTCGTGCCCGATCGGTAATCTGGACTTCAAGTTTTTCTGCATTTGAATGAACAATCGCAGAAAGATGATCTGGCTCATAAAAATCGAGTCTAAAATTTTCTCCAAACCGATCCCGAAGAGGAGAAGAAAGATTTCCGAGTCGAGTTGTTGCGGCAACAAGAGTAAAAATAGGAAGCTGTAATCGCATCGATCGGGCACCAGGTCCTTTTCCAACGATAAGATCAAGAGTAAAGTCTTCCATTGCTGAGTAGAGGATTTCTTCCACTGGTTTCCGAAGGCGATGGATTTCATCAATAAAGAGTACATCTCCTTCTTCGAGATTGCTCAAAAGCGCTGCAAGGTCTCCTGCTTTTTCTATAACTGGACCAGATGATATCTTGAGATTTCCTCCCATTTCTGTCGCAACAATACCAGCAAGTGTTGTTTTCCCAAGACCTGGTGGTCCATAAAAAAGAAGGTGTGGAGCTGGTTCACTGCGCTTTTTTGATGCACCGAGAATAACCGAAAGGTTTTTTTTAAGATTCTCCTGACCAACAAAATCAGAAAGTGATTTTGGTCTGAGAGCAGACTCAAAGCGCTCTTCTTCAATTGGCTGAAGTGCCGGATCAGATACTGTTGTGTCCCCTCGAGTAATCGCCACTAATGAAAAGATATATCATCAGAAGTGTGCATTGTTTTTTTTATTTTTTCCAGAGTTCTTCACATCTTTCTTCATTCCTCTTCACTTGTATTTTTGCATCTTTGAATCTTTGAAACTCTCTTTTTCAAGCTTTCCCATTCTCCATACCCCTGAGTAATCCTGAAAAAATTCACTCTCAACATCCGGAAAGTGAGATTGTATTATGTGTTCGAGCTCATTCTTTTGGGGGGGATGGAATTCAAAAAAACAAATATCAAACGGAATTTTTTGAAGCTCTTGAAAAAACTTTCGATAGAGACATAGTCCGTCTGCCCCGGAATACAAAGCAATATCAGGTTCACACTTTGTACTCGGATGTCGCTCCTGCTCTGGAACATATGGAAGATTTGCCGCCACCACAAATGGATGAGCAACATTCTGAAAAGAGCTTTCAGAAAAAACCCCAAAGAGATCTGATTTTAAAAACGTAATGGCATGCTGAGAGTGTCTTTTTGCATTTTCCTGAGCCACCAAAAGTGCCTGCTCAGATATATCAAGAGCGATAACCGTATCGACATGAGAGAGTTTTGCAACAGTAATAGCAATACAGCCCGAACCAGTACCCACATCAAGGAGTGTTCCTCCACCATCAAAAAGCGGAATCAATGTTTCTACCATATGCTCTGTTTCAGGTCGAGGGACAAGAACAGAGCTGTTAATAAAAAAATCGAGCCCGTAAAATTCTTTTTGTTCAAATAAAAGAGCAATAGACTCCCCCATAAGTCGCCTTTGCAATAAAACACCTCCTTGCTTTTTTTGAGCCAAAGAAAGCTGAAAATCTGGCCGAGAAAAGAGAAATGCCTTCGGCTTTTGGATAACGTGAGAAAGAATTAATTCTGCATCAAGTTCTGGCGTTTCAGAAACGACTCGCAGTTCAGCTTTTGCCCGACAAAGAAAATCAGAAATAGTCATATGTAGTTTTTGAGAAGAATAGGGAAAAAGAAAAAATTCAGCAAAAAAGAAAGAGTGTGTACACCAGTACACAAAATAGGGCAATTCCCATTATGAATACTTATGATAAAAACTTCATCAATAAGACAGTGGAAAAGGCGCGGATCCCTCCCTCTGCAAGGGGGACTAAGGGGGCATGAGAGGTTAAAAAAGTTTCTCTCACCATAGGAATTTCTTTTCGATACCCCCTCTCACTCCCCCTGCAAGGGGGAGGACTTCCTGCTGCATTGATGAAAAAATTTCTGAATGATTTTTATATATCGATAAAAGAAAATCATATAAGTACTCAAAATGTGAATTACCCATACCCGTATTTATCTTGAATTATTTCTTCATTTTTGGCATAATAAAAAGATAAACAGAACAAATGTCCAAAAACACAAAATCAAAGAATAACAAGTCGGCAAAATATTTAAAAAATATCACTCTCTACAGCCTTGCATTTCTCGCTTTGGTGATGATTCCCGGCAAAACTTTTGCTGATTCTATCAAGACCAGTCTCGGAGAAGTACAAGTGTATTCAGAATTTATTTCTGAAGTTTGGAAATGGGGAGCACAAATCGTTTTTGCTGCTGCTGTTATTGCGATTATCGTTGGTGGTATTGCCATTGTATCATCTGGAGGAAGCGAAGATAGAGCTGATACCGGGAGAAAAACAGTACGAGGAGGAATCATTGGTATTTCTATCACTCTCCTCTCTGCTGTATTTGATAGTTTTATTAAGACTCCTGTTGATCAAACTGATCAGCATGGCGTAGGAGGTATTGTTAGCTCACTCCATAGTGCTGCCACTTCACTCATGGCTGTTGTTGGAGCAGTATCAGCGGTCGGTATTGTTTATGCCGGAATTAAATATATGACATCTGGTGGTGATGAAGAAAAACTTGGATCAGCAAAGTTAGCACTCAAGCTCTCTATTATTGGCGCTGCTATAGCATTTAGTGCTTGGGGCATTTTAGGCTTCTTAAAGGGAAGCGCTTAATCATTTCTATTTACTTCATATGATTGAAAAAGTATTTGCAAAACAACAAGGGGAAACGTTTGGAGAAACCACTCGAGTCATGCTCGGTAACAATGACTATCAATCTCCTTCTTTCCTTCCAGATGGAACAACTGATCTTGCCGCAACAATTGGAAATTATGCCGGTGCCCTCGCAGGTATCGCAGCTATTATTGCTGTAGGAGCTCTCACATGGGGTGGTATTATGTGGGCATCATCTGCTGGAGATGAAGAAAAAATTGCAAAAGCCAAAGGATTTATAAAATGGTCTATTTTTGGGTTTATTCTTACTCTTATTGCCTGGAGCATTGTAGAAATTGTAAAAAGAACATTTACTGCATAGAGAAGAGAGAGCTCATTTTAAATTCTAAATTTTAAACAAATCTTAATTTGTAGATCATAAATAAGAAGAATCTGTGATGGTTCATTGATGATTGATTACTATTTCTTTCTTGCATAAAAATATAAATAGGTCTATAATAATATGATAATAAAACATATTTCTTTCATAGACAAACATGAAAAAAGAGGTAAAAACTGGAGTTGCAGCCCTTTCTATAGGACTCATACTGAGTACTTTTTCCCTTTCCACTGTGTCAGGATTCTTCGATGAAAATATCGATGAAATCATTGCTGCCGCTGGAGCTGATAGCGTAGAAGGGATATCTGCCACAGCAGGAAATGGGTCTGTCATTCTCATCTGGAATTCAAAACATAATTCAGAAGGAGAGGAAGCAGAAGCATACCGGGTAGAGTATGGAACACAATCTGTGCAAGAAGGACTCGCAGAAGAATATGAAAATAAAGTAAATACCATTGATAATGTTCCAAGTATTAAAATAGATGATCTCGTCAACGACACAAAATATTATTTTACTGTTATTGCATTATTCAGTGATGGAACAGAGACAAATCCAAGTGCAGAAGTATCAGCAACACCAATTAGCAATCTAGAACAGATTATCAGTGAAACCCCAGTTGTTATTTCTGCTGAGAGCATAGGGATTCAATCGGTTCTTATCGTTTTTTCTGAGGATGTAGTCATTCCCAATGAAAATCCCGAACTGGCATTTGCCATCAATGAAGATGGTGATGATGAGGCCATGCTTGAAGTAACAAATGTTTCCTATGATTCAGACCCCTCAACAGGTAAAGAACTCCTTTCAGATGTTGTGGTAACAACTGCAGAAGAACTGGTAGATGGAAGTAAATACCGCGTCACCGTTTCTGCACTGATCACAGATACAGAAGGAAACCCCATTGAAAGTGGAAGTACTGATTCAGCACTTTTTACCGGTTTTGATGGAGAAGTCATACCTCCAGAAGAAGAAGGAGGTGGGGAAATGAGTGTTAATGCTTTGCCAGATGATGAAGGCCTCAGTCTTGAAGATATTCTTAGCGAACTTAATGACGAAGAACAACAGCTTACTGACACAGCAGGAGATACTACACCACCAGAAGATATTACAAATCTTGTAGGAAGCTTTAAGGCAAGACTCACTGACTTTCTCGTGACACTCTCTTGGACACCCAGTATAGATAGTGCTGGTGACCTTGATGATCAATTATTGTATCGAAGTGAAAATGCCGGACAACAATGGAGTGTTGGTGTTTCACTTGGAAAAAATACAACAAGGACAAATATTCCAGAAAAACCAGAAACAGACATTACCTATAAAATCACTACTACAGACCTTGCTGGAAATGAGAGTGTCGGTGTTATCAGATCCCTCAGTCTCCCTGCCCTTCCTGCTACAGGAGCGGGCCTCCTGATTGCAAGTGGAATTGCTCTCGCAGGTGCAGGAATACGAAGATACAGAAAAAAAGACTAATTTCTAAGAGAAAGATAGAGGTAAGAAGTAAGAAGAGAGAATATAGAATATGGAAGGAGGGAATTTTTAATGTTAAATTTTAAAATAAATCTCAATTTTTAATGTTATAAAAGGGGAAAGCTTCAAAACTACAAAGATACACAGTTTCAAAGCAGCATAATTACAGAGATGCAAAGCTACAAAGTTTCAAAGTTGCAGAGATGCACAATTTCAAAGTGAAAGAGAAAAAAATGAATGTGGAATATTGAAAAGAGAAGAAAGAGTGTGAGATAATAAATCACATGAAACATCAAATACTACTTGCAAAAAAACAGGGTGAAGGGTTTACTGAAGGTGTCGGAGAATCTCTTGGAGGCCCGGTTAAAGAACCACCTTTTGTTTTTAATGGTCACCTTTCTGATATTATTGGAAACTTTGCCGGTACTCTCGCAGGTCTCGCAGCTATTATTGCCGTAGGAGCTCTTACATGGGGTGGTATTATGTGGGCATCATCTGCTGGAGACGAAGAAAAAATTGCAAAAGCAAAGGGATTTATAAAATGGTCAATTTTTGGGTTTATTCTTACTCTCATTGCCTGGAGCATTGTAGCAATTGTAAAAAGAACATTTACTGCATAGAGAAGGATGAACGATTAAAGAAGAAAGGTGAATGAATAATAAATCGTATTGATAATTCTGATTTCTCAATTCTTGATTTTCAATTCCTGTTTATACATGTATTCTTCCTCCACTCTTTTACCATGAAACCTTATGCTTTCAGGACTCAACCCGCAGCAGCGAGAAGCTGCAGAACATACAAATGGACCGCTCTTGGTTGTTGCTGGAGCAGGGAGTGGAAAAACACGAGCTCTGACGCACAGAATTGCGCACCTCCTCTCTCGAGGAGTTCCTCATTGGCAAATTTTAGCAGTCACCTTCACCAATAAAGCAGCAGGGGAGATGAAGCAACGAATACAAAAAATGATTGAAGAAAAATACGAGACCCCTCTTATTGGGACATTTCACTCTATTGGAGTGCGAATTCTTCGAACAGAATTTGAACGACTTGATCGAGAACGAAATTTCTCCATTTTGGACTCTGATGACAGCCTCTCAATGATTAAAAAAATTCTAAAATCTTCTGGAATAGATGATAAAAAATTTCCGCCACGAATGGTCTACTCAAAGATTTCAATGGCAAAAAATAACTTTCTCTCTCCAGAACAGTTTGCCATCGCAAGTGACAACAAGCTCGACAAAATAGTGGCAGAAGTCTTTACCAAATTTGAAGCAAAAAAACTCGAAATCAACAGTGTTGATTTTGATGATCTTATTGTTTTACCAGTCGTCATTTTTCAGCGTTACCCAGAGGTTCTCGAAAAGTATCAAAATCGTTGGAAGTATGTTTCTGTTGATGAGTTCCAAGATACAAATGCTGTTCAGCTTCGTTTTTTGGATCTCATTACCTCCGAACACAAAAATCTCTGTGCTATCGGTGATTCTGATCAGTCTATCTATGCTTTCAGAGGAGCAGATATCAGCAATATCCTTAATTTTCAAAAACTCTATCCGAAAGCAAAAATAGTAAAGCTCGAACAAAATTATCGGAGCACACAAAATATTCTTGATGCAGCTGACGGCGTTATTCAAAATAATATTAGTCGTGTTCCAAAAAAAATGTGGACCGAATCTGGTACAGGTGAAAAGGTGGAAATCATCGACTGTTCAGATGAAAGAGAAGAATCACAAATAATAGGACAAACAATACAAAACCTCAAAAGCATTGAAGGTAAAAACTACTCTGATTTTGCTGTTCTGATTCGTACAAATGCACAATCCCGTGCAATAGAAGAAGTAGCCCTTCGAATGGGAATCCCCTATCAAATCATTGGTGGATTAAAATTCTACGCCCGAAAAGAGATTCGCGATCTCCTAGCGTATTTGAAATTTCTGAACAACGAAAAGGATTCTGAGAGTCTTCTGAGGATTATTAATCTTCCTCCTCGAAAAATTGGAGCGACAACAATCGCACGACTCAGTCAATATGCGAGTGAACGGAACCTCACGATTGCAGAAATGATTAACCATATTGAATTTGCCGAAGGACTTACTCCCTCAGCAAAATTATCTCTTGGAAAGTTTTCTGAGAACATACGGAAACTGCGAAAGAAACGAGAAACACTTTCTCCTGCACAGCTCATAGAAAATATAATTACCACATTTGGCCTCGAAGGTTTTTATCGAGATGGAAGTGAAGAAGGTGAGATGAGATTTGAAAACATATTAGAGCTCCAATCTGTTGCACATAAATATGATGACCTCGAAACCGATAGAGCTCTTTCTGTCTTTTTAGAAGAGGTTGCTCTTATTGCTGATGTCGACTCCATTGAATCAAGTGATCGAGT
>JANTGK010000028.1 GCA_024762935.1 Candidatus Peregrinibacteria bacterium
CCTGTCGATCCGGTTGATCCAGTTGATCCGGTGGATCCAGTAGACCCTATCGAAACAAGTGCCACTTGTGAACTCGGTGCTGCGCCTACCACCGTTACTGCTGGTCAAGGAACCGCACTCTGGTGGAAAACAGAAGAAGTAGCCTCAGCAAGTATCGATAATGGCATTGGAGATGTAGATACATCGATTAAAACAGAGTATGTCTGGATTCGTCCGACAGAGACAACAACCTACACCATAACTGCCATTGGAAATGATGGAGGATCCGTAAGTTGTTCTACAACAGTTACAGTAACTGAGTAAAAATAATACAATCATTTTGGTTCCCAAACGATAAAACCCCTTCTGCACTTAAAGCGGAGGGGGTTTTCCATTTTACCCCTGTACCATTCGAAGTCCAACAACTCCCAAAAGAATAATTCCAATACCAATATACTGAAACAGACGAAGATGTTCATGATGTATCACTTTTGAAAGAAGGACTGAAACAAGCACTGCACCTGAGCCACAGAGAGATTGTGCAATTCCAACAGGTCCAATAGCCATCGCCATCGGAAGAGCACCGCTCCCGATAACTGTTGGACTCGCTGCGAGTGCGATAGAGCCAAACTCCCGAAGTGATATACGGTGAAGTTTTGTTTTTCCCATCAGGCCTCTAATGCTCACAAACAGAAGGGCAATCAGTCCAATAGAAACTTCCCAAAAATACCCCGTCACGAGCGGATGAGTATGAGTTGCAGCAATACTCATAGTAAAAAAGGAGAGACTACCAAAAAATACCCCCAAACTTACGAATAGGATTCCTCGAAAAATATTTGAATTGAGATGAGTCATATGGGTATTTTTTGTGAGAACAAGAGGAAGTACTCCTAAAATTATAATTCCAATAAATACAAATGAAATCATGGAGAGTGTTTCTCCAAAGAATAAAAAAACCCACAAAATAAGGAGAAGAGGCATTGTTTGACTAAAAGCCATCACAATTCCTATGGGAAGATATTTTTGAGACTCAAGCCCAAAAAAGAGCCCAAGGGCTCCACATATGCCAGCCAATAGAAAAATGGGCCAATATGAAAGTGTCTGCAAAATCTCTGCAGGTGTTGCAAAAAATAAAAGCGGAAGCATTACAACAATAAACGAAAGGTTTCGGTATACAGAAACAGAAGGTCCATCTAACTTCCGTACATATTGAGCCAAAAAAACTTGCTGCATCGCATAGACAAAGCCAGATAAAAGAGCGAGACCAAAAAAGAGAGATGCCTGATAATCCACAAGATTTCAACAAATGACTGCAAGAATATTCAAGAGGAGAGAAAAAGGAAAGTGTTTTCCTTTATAAAGTGTCTTTTTTTTCTATTCTACAAAGAATATCTAGACAACAAAGATGACGAAAAACTACTCCTATAAATCACCCTTCAGAAAAACTCCTTCCCCCATCAGCCACAAGTACTTGCCCAGTAATAAAGCGTGCTTTCTCAGAGGCAAGAAAGTAAATAGCCTCAGCAATATCTGCAGGGTCGGCGAACATCTGTAAAAGTGTTTTGGCAGCTTCTTTTTCGAGTCGCTCATCATTCCCGGTGTGCATTGCCGTCTTGGTAAACCCCGGAGCAACCGCATTCACTCGGCATTCTGGGGCATAGGCACGTGCAAGAGAAGCAGTAAGATTATGAAGAGCCGCTTTACTCGCCGAATAGTCAGGAGTTGTTGCGCAGTGACTCAGCGCTCTCATCGACCCTGTATTGACAATAGAAGTCACCCCTCTTTCACGGGCAAGCTCACTACACAAAAATGGTGCAATGACATTAATCTCACATGTATTCCGGAAATCATCCGGAGTAATGGGTTTTTTTCGAGTAACAGTGCCAGCGTTATTTAAAAGAATATCAAGAGAATCAATTCCATTAAACATTGTCCTCACCTCTTGTTCATCTGCCATATTTGCGAACACTTTTTTTGTTCGACTACCGGCAGCCTCAATTTCATCTACCACAGAAAAATCAGAATTTTCTGAACTTCCATGGCAATAGACAAAGAATCCCTCAGCAGCAAATTTCCTTGCTGCTGCTTGTCCGATTCCACTTGTCGCCCCGGTGATAAGAACTGATTTCATTGGCAATTTTGAATTTTAGATTGTTCCCTGCCTGCCCTTCGGAGCCTTGGCGGAGAAGGGTTCTACATACGATATTCTCTCCCCACTATTCCTTCTTCCTTCATCGTTCTTCGTAATTCGTAATTGAATAATTCGTAATTGACTATTCTCGTCCCGCTTCAACATCAGTGTATAAATGAATATACTCATCTTTTGTATACTCAAAGATTTCTTCAGGCTTAAAGAATCGATTTACCTCTTCTTTCGCTGCCTCTAAAGAGTCTGATGCATGAACAACATTACATTGAATACTCATGGCCAAATCTCCTCGGATAGTTCCAATATCAGCCTCTCGAGCGTTTGTTCCACCACAGATAAGTCGAACAACATCAACAGCCTCTTTCCCCTCCCAAACCATTGCAACAATTGGAGTACTTTTCATAAAACGTCGCATCTCCGTAAAAAATGGCTTATCAGCAACATGGCTGTAGTGCTCTTCAAGAATCTCATCACCAAGGGCAATCATTTTTGATCCAACGAGCTTAAGCCCTTTTTGCTCAAATCGGGTGACAATATTTCCAAAAAGTCCGCGCTGAATCGCGTCTGGTTTAACGAGAATAAGTGTTTTTTGCATGTGTAGTAAAAAAATATGCGGGAGGAGTATACGGAAAAGACCTCCCGAGAAGCAATCAGAAATTATTTACTAAGAGCTAAAGCTATAGACATATGATTGAGGTAATCTCACATTTATTAAAAAAATTAAACCACAAGCAGCTTATGTACAAAAACAAATTTCATAATATTTTATAACTACGGACAACAAAGGTAAAATATAAACAGAACAAACATATGTTCATTTTATAAAAAATCGTTACAATTCTTGTAATCAATTATTGTTTCTTATTCATATGAGTACATGTATACGTGCGACAATATCTCTCGCTCTCCTTTTTTTTATATCCGGATGTGGGAATGGAGATACCCCCTCAACTGGCGGTCCATCAGAAACACCTCCTCAATTATCAGAAGAAATCACAAATCCTGTGACCGACGCTGATGGGTTTGTAGATCTCTCAGCATTAAAAGAAGTAAACTCTGTTTCAGGCTTGCCAGAAGTAACGCTCAGCTCACTTCCCCATGAAAAAAATGAAATTGGTGCAAAATCATCACTTTCGTTTCACTTCAATCAAAAAATGAATAAAAAAAGTGTCGAAGAGAGCTTCATCATTGAACCAAAAGTCCCAGGATCATTCGACTGGAAAGAAAACGAAGTCATATTTACGCCAGAAGAAGAATTTAAACCCGGAAAAAAATACTCAGTAACAATTTCAACCGAAAGCCTTAATGCAGATGGCAAGAATCTTCCCAATCCATACTATCGAGAATTTTCCATTACTGATGAGTTAAAAGTTTTAGCCATAATCCCCTCTGATGATAGCCAAGTAAGAACAGATACAGATATCAGCATTATTTTTAATCAACCGATATTTGAACTCGGGGCAATCGATGCACTTAATAATCATGATTTTAACATCCAGATTGAACCAGTATTCCCCTTTCGGTATCGCTTAGCCGGAACAAATACTCTGCAAATCCAAGGGCAAATGCCAGCAGATAATTTTGCAGATGGAATTGAACTCACTCAAGGAGACGATGTTGAACACCGACTCCCCCGATCGACTCGATTTCAAATTACAGTTCCAAAAGGATTTCCAGCAGTAAATGGAGCCACACTTTCAGAGGATACAAAAATCTCTTTCTCTACTCCACAAATCAGCCTGCGAACAAGGAACATTCCCCTTCTTCATCCTTTCACCCCTCTTGTGCTTGAATTCTCTGAGCCGGTAGATAAACAAGAGGTTCAAAACAGTACCACCATTACCCCCTTTGGAAGATCACTTCCAGATACGAAAAAGGAATCCCCTGCTCCAGGAATCGACCATGGTTATCCGGTTGAACCTTTTAATGAAAGAGGCAGCAGCACCCCTGAACCTGTCTTATTAGAACAAGAAGAAGAAAACAGTGGAGATGAAACTATGGAAATCACACCTGAAATGTTTGAAAAAGATACAATCCTCCCCTTTTCACTCCCCCCAAAAGAAAAAGACACCTCGTTCATCTTTACATATCAGCAACAGGAAGATGGTACCGAAAATATGTCAGTGATTGAAATCATGCCAGAGTCAGGATTTTGGGATTATGACCAATCATTTTCTCTTACAGTCAAAGATGGGATTTCTGGCACAGAAGGAAACCTCAAAACAAAACAAGGTCTCGATACTCAATTTGCAACAACCCCTTTTATAACTCTTGAATCATCAGGAGAAAATATTCGCAACTATTCAAAAGAAAATTTTGTTGGCCCAAATGATGAAATCGTTCTCTTTTTTGATCAACCACCAGTTTCTCTACGAATGGTTAAAGAGCATCTTCAAATAAAAAATGTCCCAGAGTTCTCAATACGATACCAAGAAAAATGTGAAGATATAAACAAATGGAATATTGAAACTTGCAAAAAAACTGATGATCTCCGAAGAATTATCCTCTCTTTTCCAAAGGAACTTGCGAACAATACTTCCTATTCAATAGATATTCTCCCTGGACTCGAAGCATTGATTACCGAAGACAAGAGTCGAACACATCTAAGAATTGACTCTTGGGCAGAAAAAAAATGGATTCTCCCCAATACAATACATATTCCCTTTCAAACTCCCCCTCAACCAGAAATTCTTGGCAGTTTTTCTCCCCCAGAAAGTTATAAAGAATTTTGTATATTTACAAATGAACCTTTCGATGCCACCTCGATAAAAGAAAACATTCACTTTACACCGGAACTTCCAAAAGATTTTTTTATCCGTGTTCTCTCAGTCCGAACAGGAAACTCTTTTGAATCTCCTTCACAAAATCTAAAGGAGAGGGAAATACATAATTGTCAGCATCCAAAATATAATGGGAAATACGCTATCAGAATAAGTGCCCTTATGGATTTTGAAACCGAATACACCATTACCGTCAATAAAAAAGCAACTGATATCTATGGTCAACAACAAGAAAAAGATGCCTCCTTTTCCCATGGAACAGGACCTCTCCAAGACAAAGATATTCAAATATCACTCATTAATGATGCAAAGATTATTGTTCCAGAAAAAACAGACCCCATAGTTGTATATCAAACACAGAATCTTCCGGGCGATCTACAAGTTGATATCTGCCGTGAAAAACTCCCACAACTCCTAGAAAAACTCCCAAATCTCTACAAATACTATTCAGATAACAAATGGATACCAAGCCCAGATAGCTGTGAATTTTTTCAGACAGTTTCTCTGCCCGTAGAGTTTCACGCTTGGAGCGATACATATACCGAAGTGAATCTAAAAGATATTCTCAAAGATGACTTCCAAAAAGGAATGTACATTGTGGCTGCTCATCACCCCAGAGTACATCAAACAATTTATGAACGGGGATACAGTAATAGCGAAAAACAAAAAGAAGCTCTTATATTCTCTAGTATTTTTGTACAAGTCACCGATCTTTCCCTTATTGCAAAGAGAGATGGAGAAAAAATCACCGCCTGGGTAAATTCTATGTCTGATGGATCTCCAATAGAAAATGCAGAAGTTTTCCTGGTAAATGAATCAGAAAAGTCATCTCTGGGAACGACAAATGCCAGTGGACTCCTTCAGAAAAAAAGGAGTGCCCATGGAGATACGGATAACTATATCGTAAAGACGGATACCGACACCCTCTTTATGCCCTCCAATTGGAGAGTAGGAAATCAATATCTCTCCCTCTCGCAAGTTCTTGAAAGGGCGTATATTTTTACCGATAGACCTATATATAGACCTGGAGATACGGTATCGGGAAAGGCAATTATTGTCATCGATGACGATGAAAAATATTTTCCGACACAAGAAAAAACTGTTTCCCTACAGGTACGTGATAGCCATGGTAAGACCATTTTCCAACAAAAAGAGATGAAGCTCAATAATATGGGAAGTGGAGAGTTTTCTTTTGTTCTCGATCCAAAAATAAATCTCGGAACGGCAAATATCCAGATCTGTGGAGCAAGCTGCTCAATCTACCCCATACAAATCGAGGAGTATAAAAAACCTGAATTTGAGGTAAAAGCCCAAGCAGAAAAAGATGATTATTTTCAGGGAGATACAGCAACCATCAATATTCACGGAGAATACTACTTTGGGTCACCGCTCAGTAATGGGCAGGGTTCATATACTCTCAAGCGAAAGCCATATGAATACGACCGATATACTGAGGAAGAAGGATATATTTTCCAAGAGCAGGAATCATTTTTTCGACCATGGGATGCTATGCAAGCTGGATATGATTATTTGCCACTGCCTTATGATCAGATTGAATTTCTCAAATCTGACTCTTTTCTCCTCGATAAAAATGGAGATCTTTCTCTTTTAGAGATAGTAGATCTTCCATTTCAGGAAAAAATTACCTATAGAAATGAAAACGACAGCACTATTGATTTTCAAGAGATTCGATCTGACAGATTCTACACCGCTGAGTTTAATACAGAAGATGTAAATAAAAACCCAGTATATAGTTCTACCTCATTTACTGCTCATGCCTCAGAGCAATATATAGGAATTAAGCCAGAGAAATGGATGAGTCAGACCGGAAAACCCGTTCCCATTCATGTTGTCATTGCTGATTCCGATGGAAACCCTCTTTCAAAAGCAAAGGGGAAAATCACCGTTATTTATCAAGAACAGATAGAAGAAGAAAAGAACAAAAAATCACGTTGGTCACAAAAGCAATACCACATCGAGGAAAAAATTATAAAAGAAGCACCAGTCACCACAAATGCTCATGGAAAAGCAGAAGTTTCATTCACACCAAAAGAAAGTCAATTTGGCTCTTATAGAATTGTTGCAGAAACAGAAGATGAATTCAAAAGACCTCAGAGATCAAGTTTTATCATGCACCTGTTTAACAAGAATCAGATCGATACTACCCAGCGAGCAGAAAAGCGTATTGATATGTATGCGGATAAGGATTCTTATCAAGTCGGTGATATAACAAAAGTTACCGTTTTTAGCCCGCTAGAGGCAAAAAATTCAACATATCTCCTCACAACTGAGCGTGACAATATCCATGAAGTCTCTCTTGTTTCTCTTGAAAATACAACACTCCAGTTTCCCATAACAGAAGATATGATCCCCAATATTCACGTGAGTCTTATTGGGCAACAATACGGAAAGAATCTTGCCCTTGCATCAGGATCTATTGATTTACATATTGATACAAAGCCAAAAGAACTGGAAATCTCAGTCTCTTCAGATAAAAAAATATACCAACCAGGACAAGAAGTAACCCTTGAAATCGAAACAGGGAGTCCTTCCACTGAGATAGCAATAGTAGTAATTGATAAAGCAAACCTTGCCCTTTTTGATTCGGCTCGAGAAGAAATTTTGCATTTTTTCTATAGTACTCGTGAAAATCTCGTGCGAACAATGGCAAGCCTTCTGCACCTGAATACCGAAATCATCATTCCCGAAAAAGAACCCGAGGCATTACCACGGGTAGCACTTCAAAAATCTCTGGACTTCAATGCTGAAATAGATTCTGCAGAAGAAATAGGAGCAGAAACTATGCCAACAATAGCTATGGATGAAGGCATTTTAGGCGAATCAGATAGCGGGTCACTTTCTCCAAAAAAACGAACCGAATTCAAAGATACTGCTTATTTCAAAGCAATAACGAAGGCAGACACAAACGGAAAGGCAACTGTTTCGTTTCCGGTTCCAGATAATTTGACCACATGGAGTATTCTCGTTATCGGGTTTGATAAAAACTATCGAGTAGGAGAAGTGAAACAAGAAATAACGGTAAAAAAACCACTTCTTGTTCGACCACAACTCCCCCGATTCATCCGCTTCGGTGATGAAATTGCTCTTCGAGCAAATATTCACAACGAAACCTCATCTATTATAAAAGCAGAAGTAGAAATGAACACAAAAAATCTTTCCCTAAAAAATGATGATCCAATAACGGTAACCATTCCCCCAAAAAGCTCTGTTGATACTCAGTGGCATGTCAGTGCAAAAGAAAGCAGTATCGGTAAAGATGCGATTATCACCATCAAAGCTTCAAACTCCCGACAAGAGGATGAAGTAGAAATGCGAATACCTGTAAAAGGATATGCAACTCCCGAAACAGTAGCCTCATCTGGTGTGACATCTGCGCTTTCTCATTTTGAAAAAATTCGTCTTCCTAATTCTGTTGAATCTTCACTTGGGTATTTAAAAATCACAACAAGCGCTACCCTCGCCAACTATCTCAGCAGTGGACTAAATTCCCTTGTCAGCTATCCATACGGATGTAACGAACAAATCGCGAGCAAACTCCTAGGGCTCATCACATATCGTCAGGCGACAAGCCTCCCAAATTTTGAGGGCAAACTCACTATGCCAGAACTCAAAGATGAAAATAATAAAACCGTTACCCCTGATCAGACTATTGCAAATGCCATTACAATTCTTACAAAAAATCAACGTTATGATGGATCTTGGGGATACTGGCTTGGTTCTCGTCAATCTTCTGCACCACTGACAGCGTATATTCTCTCTGTTTTTAATACACTGAAAGAGCTTGGTATTTCGTATGACTCACGCGTTGCCGAAGACAGTTCTCGATTTCTTATACAATACCTCGAACAAAAACAAGATCTCCAATACACAGAAGGTCAAATGAAATCTTCGTATCAGGCCGATAATCGAGTTTTTATACTCTCTGTTCTCTCAAGCGTACAAAGCAAAGAGTCTCTTCTTGCTTTGACCGATTTCTCGCTCGCGCACAAAGATCTCCTCACCACCTATGGTGAAATATATCTCCTCCTCCATCTCCAAAATATTGATGACCACCGAACAGTACAAAAACAACTCCATAAATCTATTCAGGCAAAGATGGAAGTTGATGCCCGTGGCATGTTCCTCAGCCCAAAAACCTCTGGATGGCACTACAGCCTTCATAATTCAGGGCATAAGCTCACTGCTCTCTACCTGAAAGCAATCATTCGGAACCATGACCCAGACGATATTTTGCAAGATGACCCCTTTATCCCAAAAATGCTCCGATGGCTCATTCGCTCCAGAAAAGATGGTCAATGGCATGATACTCAGGCGACAGTCGCTGCGCTCGATGCCTTTACCTCCTACCTTATCCACAGCAAAGAATTCCTCGCCGACTATAAGGCCTCAACACTCATAGACGGCAAACAGGCAGAAACATATGATGTCAACGGAGACACACTCTTTGATACACACGAACTCAAAGTGAGAACAACAGATATTCTCAGCAAAGGAGACGATGGGCTTATACTCCAGTTCCTCAAGAAAGGGAGTAAAGAGGGCTCCCTCTACTATGATCTTGTTCTGAAGTACTTCCTGCCTATTGCAAAAATTGATGCCCGAGAAGAAGGAATTTCCATCACACGTGAGTACTACAAATCAGATGACGATAAGCAAGAGTTTCCTGTTTCTGGTGGAGAAATAGGAGAGGTCCTCCACGGAATTATCACCATCTCCGTACCAGACGAAAGACACTTTGTTGCTGTCGAAAGCCCAATTCCTTCAGGAAGTGAACTGATAAATCTTCGACTGAAAACGAGTGACCAAACCCTTCAAAATGGTCCGGTTGCCGTTCCATATCGAGAATACTACGAAAAACAAGCATACTCAGCACGAGAACAATGGGGTTGGTATTCCCCATGGGTACACACCGAAATGCGTGATGATAAACTCCTTCTCTTCGCTGATCGACTTTCTCCAGGAGTCTATACTGCTGATTATTTCATCCGCATAACACACGAAGGTGAGTTCGCTCACCCTCCGGCTCGAGCAGAAGAAATGTACTTCCCCGAGGTCTTTGGAAGAACAGAAGGAGAAGTATTTATTGGAAAAAAGGAGTAAAAACTAGAGATAATTATTATCTCCCGAAATAGGGGCTGATTCATCTGCTGGCCCCTCTTTTGGATTTGAACCATACTTATTTTTTCCTGGTGTACTATCCATACAATAAAGGACCAAAAGCCACACCAAACCAATAAGAGGAATCAAAGCAACGAGAATCATCCACCCGCTTTTTCCAATATCATGAAGTCTTCGGACGGAAACAGCTAATCCTGGAATTAAAACAGCAAGGGAATAGATTGCCTGTAGTATATTCAGCCCCGTCATACCGTCTATAAACATAAGGAGTAAACTAATAATGAGATTAAAGAGCACAAACATCCAAAACTCAGTCCGAGTTGCACGTCCATCAAACTCAGCATACTTCTTCAGAACATCAAGATAGTAATTCATGTTTTTAAATAATATATAAATCATCATACAATGTTCCCTGACATATCACAATTCTTTTATTCTTTATCAAGTACTCCGCTTGTTTATTTCTTGCTCATCTTTGAAGTTCGGTAAATCATCTCAATCATCTTTTCTCGAGTATCAGGGCGTTCTGGATAAAACTTCTTTCCATCTTCTTCTAGTAAGCCTGCATTTTTTGCAGCAGCAATATATGGTGCATACCACGCATCAAGCGATACATCGGTATATGGAGCTGTATCAACGACAACAGGTACCGGTATGTCATATGCCTCAAGTATCATTTTCACGCGCTCTGCTTTTAGGAGTCGATCTGTTGGTCGAAATTCTTTATTGTTTGAACCAGCCCATCCCATCTCTTTTGCAAAACAGATATAGGCTGCATAGTCTTCTTGAAAAACATCAGCATAACAATTTCTGTACTCCTTAACACTTGGAGCTGAACCATTTTTATCGAGCACAAGCATACGTACGAGTTCAGATCTCTGAACAGTCTTATGAGGACGAAAACGCTTATTAAGAGGTGCAGTAATGACTCCTTCATCATAAAGCGACATAATAGCACGTCGATGAATGTTATCTTTTTTTACATCTGGAAAAAATACTCGATTCTCCTCTGGAATATTAACTTCAAAATCATCTCCTCCAACAAGGACAATGTCTGACTCTCCTCCATCTTTTTTCTTTCCCCCTTGTAAAACAATAGGTGAAATCCCATCTTCATCATCACCACCCAGAGACACACTCATCTCCGACTCAGAGTCAGTAATAGTATTCTCCTGAGTACATGTTGAATCTCCCCATCCCAATAGAAGCATTAATGAAAGTGCTGTTAAAAAACATCCGAATGTATATAGGACCTTTGAAGAACGAAAGAAGAAAGAAAAAATAACAAAAATGAAAGCAAGAAGTATGACAAACCATTTTCCTGGATCTGGAAAAAATCCTACAAAACAAAAGAAAAGACTCACTAGCCAAAGAAAAAAGAGGAGGAGCAAAGTACTTGTAATAAAATGTGTCCATGAGAATTGGGAATCTTCATATATCTCCTCTGTATATGTAGGCATAAGAGTATACGAATTTTCCCCTTCAAGAAGTTTAGCTCCTATATGATGAGACTGCCCGATCCATTGTGAAATCATTGTTTCTGAGGGAAGTCGACGGGTTAAGTTTTGCCGTACATTTACAGACTCCATTTTTCTCAGAAGTTCTTGTGGATTCTCTGTTCGAAGACCTTGTACCCCATTGACACCACTAATGGATAGTAATTCTGAATACTCCCCTGCTACTCCCTGAATACGTGAGAGATCAGCCATATTTGCCCAATGATACACCACCTTTTCTGGGACGTTCATTTTTTCAGCAATCTGTTTTCGATCCTCCTTTGTTCGGCACCGCTGAAGGAGCTCTTCCGTCGAATGTATATTCAGTTTTTCTAATCCTGCAATAATTTTACTGCCAACACCCTCAAGATGAGAAAGTGAAGTCTGTTTTGAACTCATTATCCAAGAAAGAAAGAAAAATGGTTATCTTTGAGTATGACCATATAGATATTTTACAAAGAGTCAAGACTTCTCTTCTCTGCACATCTTAAATAGAATATTCATACTTTATAAAATATGAATTTAGTGAATATTGTTGAATATGAATAATTGCTATTATAATATTATTATTGTATAATAATATGATTTATACGTCTTATGATTTTAACAAATACAGAGACGATTCATGGAACAGAAATCCTCAATACCTATGGAATCGTTTATGGGAGTACCATACGAACAAAAAATGTTTTTGTCGATATTGGTGCACATATTAAAAATATGTTTGGAGGAGAACTCAGAGGATATACTCAGCTCCTCGAAGAATCCAGATCAGAAGCAACGGAGCGTATGATCAGGCTTGCAGAAGAAAAAGGTGCAAATGCCATTATCAATATTCGCTTCTCAACTTCAACAATTGCTATGAATGCAGCAGAAATATATGTCTACGGAACAGCGGTAAAAATATCTGGGAATTATGTAAACCAAGCTCCATTGAACACTTCAAGAAATACTCCTCTCATATGAATGAATTTATCATCAGTGGCATTGGAATCCTTATTTCCTACTTCTTCGGAACACTTTGGATTGAGCGAAAACATCTGGCAAATATCAGAGCTCGTGAGGAAAATTTTATTACTTTTCCAAGTTTGTCGCTTAAAAGTATCGGTGCCAAACAAACGAGTGGAATCTGGCTTACGAGTGGAAGCTGTGTTGTTTCGATTGATCCCTTTAAAAAATTCTTCTTTCAATTAACAAATATTTTTGGTGGGCAGGTTCTCAGCTATGAATCACTTATAGATCGAGCGAGGAGAGAGGCGCTATTACGCATGAAGGAGAAGGCAAAAAAGGTAAATGCCAATGCAATAATCGGAGTACGACTCGAAACAAGTACTATCAGTAAAAACCATTTCCTCCTTGGAAGTGTAGAAATACATGCATATGGTACAGCCCTTAAGATTATTCAGTAATGCTCAAATATATTCCTAAACTACCAAAAAAAAATTATAACTTTTCCAAGAACGGAACTCTTCCACGTTTGGGAAAATACCTTCTTATCCTCGGATGTATTTTTGGTGGTCTCCATCTTTTTTTTGCAGGAGCATCAATACTCATTCCAAAACACCTCTCACAAGAACAAGAACAAAAACTTTTTGGAGATGTATCCATCGAGGAAGATTTTGGAACAATAAACCCAAAACAAACAGATTTTGTTCGTAAAATAGTACGCAATCTCGAGCGACAGCATCAATCAACATTTAAAAATGATGTATATGCTGTCTGCAACGATGATATAAATGCCTTTGCTACTATTGGTGGAAAAATAATCGTTTATTCTGGGGCTATACGAAAACTCAGTGAAAATGGACTTACTTTTGTCATTGGACATGAATTCTCTCATATTCAGCACAGAGATCCTCTTCAACAGCTCATAAAATCTACTCCTTTTATCATGTTTGATGTCTTCTTTGATGGATTTTCTTCAGTCGCATTTAATGATTTTTTAGATCTTAAATACAATAAAGACATCGAACTTCGGTCAGACCGCGAGGGGGCTCAAGCTGTTTTATCGAAATATGGACACGCTGGAGGAATAGATGAATTCTTTCATATAATTGATGAGGGAAAGGTCATCGACACTCTTCAAATTCTTACTGATCATCCCATGGTGGCAAACCGCATCAAACAAATGGAGCTCCTCACCAAAGGCGTGAAAAAAGAAGAAACGAATGAAATAGATTTTGAGATTGCAAATGAATGTTATACAGAAATAGGAAGCAATAAATAAACAAGAGAAGAGATATATGAGTTTAGAAAAAAGAAGTGTACCCTCAGAATATGACAAACCTCTTTTCTAAAAATGCTGGTACATCACTCCCTCTTGCAGAGAGATTACGCCCAAAAACCCTCGATGAAGTCGTTGGACAAGACCATCTCATAGAACCACTTCAAAAGCTCTTACAAGCAAAAGGAATGATTTCATTTGTCTTTTGGGGTCCCCCAGGCACTGGAAAAACAACCCTCGCTCGTATTTTTTCCGAGCAAAAAAATACACACTTTGAACCATTCTCTGCTGTTTCAGAAGGGGTAAAACGGATTCGTGAAATTGCACAAGAGAGTAAAAGTCGCCTAGAGCTCTTGCAACAGCAAACTATCATTTTTATTGATGAGATTCATGCCCTCAAAAAAACGCAGCAAGATGTCCTTTTGCCCCATCTTGAAAGTGGACTTTTTTTTCTGATCGGAGCCACCACAGAAAATCCGAGCTTCTCCCTAAACTCTGCACTCCTCTCTCGTGTTCGCGTATTTCTCCTGAAAGGACTTCAAAAAGATTCCCTCAAAGAAATTATCACCAAAGCAGAACTGGAAACAAAAAAGGAAATATCAGAAGATGCCAAAAAATTTCTTTTAGAATATTCCAATGGTGATGCTCGTACTCTTTTAAATATCATTGAGGCAGCTGCCCTTTCAGAAGAAAAAATAACAGGTGAAGCCCTAAAGAAAATCGCAACAGAAAAAACCATTCGGTACGACCAGTCGAGTGATGAACACTACTGGACTATTTCAGCATTTATCAAATCAATGCGTGCGAGCGACGCAGATGCGGCAGTCTACTATTTGGCACGAATGCTCTCTGGTGGTGAAGATCCCCGATTTATTGCCCGACGTCTTATGATTTTTGCCAGTGAAGATATTGGACTCGCCGACTCAAATGCTCTTCTCCTTGCCGAGTCTGCTGTCAAAGCAAGTGAAACCATTGGAATGCCAGAGGTGCGGATTATCCTCTCCCATATCTGTGTATACCTCGCGAAAGCACCTAAAAACAACTCTACGTATAAGGCAATCAATGCAGCTATGAGTGAAGTCCAAGAAAGTGGCAATCTCCCGATTCCCCTTCACCTGAGAAACCCATCAACTCAGTTCCTCAAAGAAATTGGGTTCGGAAAAGACTATAAATACCCCCACGATGGCGAAAAAAACACAAATAACCTTCCAAAACAGTTAGAGAAAAGAAAATTTCTATAAGAAAGATCTGTAGAACTCTTCAATCTCAGATTCTTTCAATTATTCATTTATTTCAGAAAATACTCTTTACTCCTCAACCTCCTCTTTTGAAAGTTTATTAAGAAAATGATGCCCCTTGCAGTATGTGTATTCATCTGACCTCAATGACTGAAAACCTTCTTCCCAAATATCTGAAAAATGATCTCTGGTAATATTTCCGTAAATCTTGGCGTTATTCCTATCTTCCTGAATACATTTTACAACATCACCATTATAAAGAATGGCACAAGAAATACTTCCTGCAAGACACTTCTTTATCTTGTGAAAATCACAAAGTTTTTTACACTGAAACGTATTTCCTCCTTCTTCATAATGAACCTTCAATCCTTTTCTCTTCTTAATCATATCAGCAAATGTACACAATTTTTTATACTCCTCAATACCCAATATAATCTCACTATTACCAAATCCTCGCCCAACTGGCTCCATGGCAAAAAAATGCCACTTGTAAATTTTTAAGTCCAAAAGAAAAGAGTAAAGCTCTTCTAATTCATTAATGTTTTTCTTGTATACAGTAGTTTTTACCATCAGTGGGATAGAGGTCGATTCCTGGAATAGGCGTATATTTTTAACTGTTTGATGAAATACTGACGCATTTCTGAGATAATTATGGCTTTCCTGAAAACCATCAAGACTAATCGATACACCCGAAACATGATTTTTCAAAAAAGATATGTTCTCTGCATTTAGAAAAAGTCCATTTGTTACAACAGTCGGATGAAAACCCAACTTTTTTATGTGTCGGAGAATATCGAATATATCCTTTCGCACAAATGCTTCACCACCAGTTAAACTCAGGGAAATCTTTGTTCCATATTTTTTTTTAATCTCATCAAAAAACCGACACC
>JANTGK010000029.1 GCA_024762935.1 Candidatus Peregrinibacteria bacterium
TCCCTGCGGAGGTGGATACCCATATCCTGGAGGGGGTGCATATCCTTGCGGAGGTGGAGGTGGCATTCCTCCTTGCTGTCCTCCCTGCGGAGGTGGAGGTGGCATTCCTCCTTGCTGTCCTCCCTGCGGAGGTGGAGGTATTGGTTGCCCTCCTCCTGCAGGAGGAGGGTTTCCTCCGCTCTGAGGTGGTTGTGCTCCAGCAGGGTTTTGATTCTGATTGCTCATGCTCGACAAAAATGTGAATTTATAGTTTTATTATATCAATTATTTGTGTAGAAATCAAAGTTTTCAGAGGAAGAAAAACATGGCATTCTATGAACATGACTAAGAATTTTTCTCGACATCGTCTTTCACAAGAAAAAAAAAGAAAAAAATGTAATTTTTGCACACTTATCATTGCCGCTATAGGACTAATTCTCCTTTTGGCACTCTTTCCTATTCTGAGGATTATGATGGGCCCCTTTGGTTCATTTCTTTTTCATATTGGAAAATTTTGGAACTCTACGACTCTCATTCTGTTTCAGAATGAGGCTGAGCTTCGACCATCAGGAGGCTTTATTTCAGCTATTGGGATACTTGAAATAAAAAATGGAATCCCTCATCTAACGGTGAAAGATTCATATTCAATTGAAAATCCACCTGATAGTGTTCGTGCTCCAGATGCAATTGAGAAAATATTTTCTGATGACCCCAAATACCGGGGATGGGTGTTTCGAGATTCTAATTTTTCACCAGACTTTCCCGAATCTGCTCAGAAAGCTCTAGAATTTGTTCAGTATGATCCTCAGTTCTCGAAAAAAAATTTTGATGCTGTTGTTGCAATAAATTTTGAAACGATACGTCTTCTTTTTAATAGTTTTGGTCCTATCAATGGTATGACGGGTGATACTCTTTTTCTCTCTTTACAGAGAACGACAAAAAATATTGATCTTCATTCTACTGAAGATCTCAAAAATCGAAAAAATACCCTCAATGAATCTGCAAAGGATTTAATGAGTACTATTGGATACTTTCATCTTCCAGATGCGCTTAAGATTGTTGCTGATTCTGCAGATAGAAAAGATGTTCAGATGTGGTTTGCTGATCATACTCTTCAGAAAATCGTTGAAGGAAAAAAGTGGGATGGTACATTGCCTCTTGAAAATTTTTTCTTAGTAAATATTGCGAATCTCGGTGCTAAAAAATCTGATCGGTACCTCTATAAACATTATTTTTCTGATATTACTGTTGATTCAAAGGGAAGGGTAGAAGAGAAATTTACAATACAATTTCACCATCGTGGTGGAGAAAATCTCTCTTCTGGTCCAGGATATTATTTTATTCGTGTGTATCGTCCATATGACACACGAATGAAGGAGCCTCTTTCTTCTCAGTGGTCACAGAAATCAGTTATTGGGCAATATGAGGAATTTTCTCATTATGTCTTTCTCCATCCCGGAGAGACAAAAATAGTATCAATCGATTTTATATACCCTCAGCATTGGCTGGTGGGAAAGAGGTCAATGCATTGGGTGGCGCAATCAGGAAGTATGGATGACTTAAATCTTTCTATTCGCACCGATGGAGATACGCTTATTTCTGGGGATGGCTGTGATTGGCAGACATCACGAGAAAATGTGTTTTTTTGTTCTGTAGGTCTCAATTCTGATTACAACCTTTCGTTTTATAAGTATTCAGATACACTGACACCTATACTCGAAAGCATTCGATTTGAAAATAATCGTGAAATTGCTGTTCGTTTTTCAGAACCGATTTCTTCAGAAATTTCGGAGTCTCATCTGCTTATTCAGTGTAAAGATAAAGATTATTCTTCTCAGAAAATATTTCGAAATGAAGAGTATCCTCGTGATGTTCGGGTGGTCCTTTCTGATTCAATAGAATTTTCCAATGAATTTTGTAAACTTTACTGGGAGAATGTGTCTGATGAATATGGAAATACTACAAATATAGAAATGACCATTCCTTTACGGCTCCCATAGATCTATGTCTTCTTCTCTTAAAAAATCATCTGTTCTTCTTTTTGATTTGGATGGAACATTACTTGCATCGATTCCGGTTATTCTTCAGTCATTCCGCGAGACTTTTAAAGAACTTGCATATCCATATCCAGGAGATGAAGTAATAGCTGCTGGTATTGGGAGTCATTTGAATGATATCTTTACACCACTTCTTCCTCCCTCTCTTAAAGAGAGAGCATTACTTGCATATCGGAGCATATACATTAAAAAACAGCGATCAGGAGAGGTACAGCTCATCCCTCATGTTTCAGATGTTCTGAAAGCTCTTTTTACAAAAGGGCAACAAATGGGGGTGGTGACCACAAAACTTAGAGTTGTTTCCCAAGAACTTTTAGAACAATTAGGCGTAAAGACGTATTTTACAGTTATTGTTGGGTCAGAAGATGTTTCACGATGGAAACCGGATCCGGACCCACTCTTATTAGCGGCAGAAAAAATGAACATCCTTCCGCGTGATTGCACATATATTGGTGACTCCCTTCATGATGCTCAATCAGCAGAAGCAGCAGGAATGAGATTTATTGGGGTTACCACTGGTACGGGGAAAAAATCAGAACTCACAAAATACGGCGAAGTGTTTTCAACACTGACAGAGTTTTATCAGCGATATCAGTAGCTCTTTTAGAAATAAGAAATGCTCTTTATTTCTTTTTTCCAATAAATCTATTTACCTTGTCGAGAACCGATGTGACAAATCGAACGGGTTGCCATAAGACAACATTTACCGTTTCAACAATTTCAGAAATAGATTCTGTGAGTCGACGAGCTACTCCTAGGATAGAAAGAAGCCGGATTCCTACAAAAATAAAAACAATAATCAGAAGAAGAAGTCCAATTTGAATTCCTAGATCAAGTGCCTCAGGAAGAGTTGCTGGCATTTCGATAATCATAATTTTTGGGGGAAATCATCTTTATTTTTTCACGTCTTTTTAAAGTGGTCAAATTTTTTGTTCATTAAGAGTAGATATAAAGTATGTAATTATGGTATAATAATACGATTCGAGAACATGTATACAGGCACCTTTTCTCGATGTATAGAGAGCGCGGAACATGTGACTCTGGCACAGAGTAAAGTACGTTTTGTGATTGAGAATTTTATATTTTTGTTTTCATCTGAAAAATTCTAAACCTCACATCAAATAATAAAAATATCGTGTATCCTCAAAAACCTCCATCACCATCAATTTTTCTCGATTCTCTTCAAAAAATAGAAATGAGAGGGAAGAAAATTCAAAAACTTCTGACATTTCTTTTGATTCTCGCAGTCATTCTTTTTGGTATTTCATTTTTTATGAAGGGGACCCTTCCACATAAAAATAATATTCTTCCAGAACTTTTTGAAGAACCAGTACAAACAAATTTTTCAGAAGACGAATTTTCCTTTCCGTATAGGGGGGTAGATTATTTTGTGAAGCCTTTTGCGAGATATCAACTCTCAGGACTTGTGGTTTCGCATAATGATATTCATTCCATTACTGACATGTATCATGATAAAAATTCTGTGGATACGAAGGATCTCTGTGTCGTATGGGGGGAGAATATTCAAAATGAAAGTTATTTAGAGACTAAAATATGGAATCAGTCGTGGACCTGTTTTTTTCAATATGGGGCAGGGGTTCCATTCCATCAATTTCAGTTATCAAATAATCATCTCATTACAGATGATGTATCCATAAGAAATATAATAGATACCGTACATATTGGAGACCAAATAAGAATCTCTGGAAAACTTGTTGATTATGGGGAAAAATCAGGTAAGTACTACAGAATCTCGAGTGATACACGAACCGATACAAATGAAACTGCGCGGGGCGGGGGAGCGTGTGAAGTTATATTTGTAGAAGGTATTGAGATTCTTCAGAGGGCAACACCACTCTGGTATTCTGTAAAGAGATTGAGTGTCAGAATAATACCTCTTCTACTTCTTTTGAAGGTATTTGTACTCGTTTGGGAGGCACGCATTCGTAAAAAGTACACAGAGAGAATATATGCAAAGAAAAAAAAGTATTACAGGTAGGTCTGATGCACAATTAATATACCCAGAGAAAAGAGGTAAAGAAGGAGAATGCAAGACAAATGAGAATGACAATGGGTGACCAAAACATAAATCGAGTCCCTGTTTTGGCTTTTTTTTCATTTTTCTTTCTATTCATAATCCATTTAAACAGTCCAATGATAAAGAAAACAATAGAAACATACACGACTATGATTGCTACAATGTTCATGAGAGAGATGATTGCAGAGAAAAGCGTTGGCTGTGGATCTGGATCTACTATTGCCTTATATTCGCCGCCTGTATCAATAAGACGCGCAAAACTCTCGCCAAAAAAAAGGAAAAACGTTCCAATAATTGACACTGTAAGGGAAAGTGATTTTTTCATATTTCAATTGTAATTTGTAATTTAACCTATTAAATCATTTTTTTATCGATTTTATCTATTAGTCTTTGCAGCATCCCACTCTAAAAATGCACGGATAAAATCATCCAGTTCTCCATCAAGAACAATATCAGGGTTTCCTGATTCATATTCTGTCCTCAGGTCTTTAACCATTTTATAGGGGTGGAGCACATAGTTCCGTATTTGAGTTCCCCATGCAGCTTCGGTGACTTCACCTCGTATTTCAGCGGCTTTTTTCTCTTCCTCTTCCCGCTGTTTTGCTAAAAGTTTTGTTTTGAGAATTTCCATAGCCTTTTCTTTATTCTGGTGTTGACTGCGCTGATTTTGACATTCCACCACCACTTTTGATGGTATATGTGTGAGGCGAACAGCGGAGTCTGTTTTATTGATATGCTGACCACCAGCACCGCTCGCACGAAAAGTATCAATACGAAGATCTTTGTCTTCTATTTGAACCTCTTTGTCTGCATTTTTAATAATGGGAGTGACAATGACACCAGCAAAACTGGTTTGTCTCAGATTTTTTGCGTTAAAAGGGGACTGTCGCACAAGTCGATGTGTTCCTTTTTCAGAACGAAGGAGTCCAAAAGCTCGTTCACCAGATATTTCAATCATGACACTTTTGATGCCGACTTCTGTGCCATCTGTTTTTTCTATGATTTCTGTTTTGAACCCATGGCGCTCTCCAAATCGGAGATACATTCTCAGGAGCATATTCGCCCAGTCCTGCGCTTCGGTTCCCCCCGCGCCAGCATTGATTTCTACAATGGCATCTGAATCATCAAATTCACCGGAAAAGAGAAGATCGAGTTCATCTTGAGTATATTTTTTGAGGAGTTTTTCATATTCAGTGCTCATCTCTTCTACTTCGGGAGAATCTTCTTCGAGCATATCTGTCATCTCTTGAAGTGCGTCTGCATCACCGCGAAGACCCTCCCATCGACTGACAATTTTTTCAAGAGTTGAGAGTTTTTGCGAAACTGCTCGTGCATTTTCTTGATCATCCCAAAAGTCAGTATTTTCAGTCTCTTTTCGAAGACTTATTATCTCTTTTTCTTTGTCCGGGATATGGAGACACTCAATCCCTCGAGATATTTTTTGGGAGAGTTCTTGTATATTCGTTTTGAGTTCTGAAAGAATCATGCACAGATGAATATTTTTGAATTATAAAAGACAGACAGATGACTGATTAAAATTGCTCTAAAAACCGAAGGTCATTTTCATAAAATTGTCGGAGGTCATTGATTTGATGACGAATCATGACTTGACGTTCGATTCCGAATCCAAAAGCAAAGCCATTCCACTGACTCGAATCGAGGCCGACATTTTTTAAAACATTTGGATGAACCATCCCTGCTCCTCCAATTTCAAGCCAGCTGGTTCCTTTACAAACACGACACTCTTTTTTTCCGTTTGTTCCACAAATAGGACAGCTTGCATCTACTTCAAGACTTGGTTCTGTAAACGGGAAGTATGAGAGACGAAATCTCAGCTCAAGGTCTGGAGAAATAAGTTCCCGAAGTGCTGAGAGGAGAACAAACTTTAGATTTGCTAGAGAGATATTTTTATCAATCATAAGACCTTCTACCTGATGAAACATAGGAGAGTGTGTTGCATCAGAATCTTTTCGAAAAACTTTTCCCGGTGCAATAATTCGAAAGGGGGGTTCGTTTTTTTCCATAAAATGTATCTGAACATTTGAGGTTTGCGTTCTGAGAACATGTTTTTTAAGATTTTTTACCCAAAAGGTATCTTGCATCTCTCGCGCTGGATGATGCTCAGGAATATTGAGGGCATTAAAGTTATGGTGTTCATCATCGATTTCAGGTCCGTCAGCAATATCAAATCCAAGGCGTCCAAAAACATCTTCCACTTCACGAATAAATTGTGAAATGGGATGAGATTTTCCAATTTTTGGCTTTGGGGAGGGAGCAGAAAAATCGAAAAATTCTTCAGATTCTTCTGCATTTTCAAACTCTTTTTGTTTGTTGGAGATTAGTTGTGTAATTTCTTTTTTGACAATATTTCCTTGTTTTCCCATCTCAGGTCTTTCTTCAACGGGAAGAGATGGAACCTTACGGAGAAGGAGAGAAAGGGATCCTTGTTTTCTCCCAAGAATTTCCACTTCGATTTCATGAAGCTCATCTAGAGTAGTGGCGGCAGATATTTGTTGTATAGCCGTAGATTTTATTTCTTCTAGGTTTTTTTTCATAGGATGTAAATACGCAAGAGAGTCTGCCAAAAAACTATTTTTCGAGCAATGATATTATCCACTTGATTTTTTATCAAGAAACAAAGAAACTTTTTGCAAATATTTCTATTTTATTTACTCAATGACTGGAGAAGACCACTTCGCAGATTTCGATGAAGAGACAACAAGCCAACCAATTCCTACTCCCCCCGCAGCTGCTAATCAGACGACAGGTGCTGCATCAACAGGTGGTGGATATCGAGGAGGGCAAGGTGGCGGAAGATATGCGAATGAAATTTTTACAGAGAAAATATCTGCAAAGATGAGAACTTTTTTTATCGATGTAAAAGAGAGTTCAAATGGAAAATTTGTCAAAATTTCTGAGAAATCAAGAGGAGGACAAAAATCGACTATCATGATGGATGCTGAAGATGTACCAGTTTTTATCGAGGCTCTTCAAAAAGCACAAAAAGTATTGTAAAAAGAAGAACTGTAGGCAGTAGCACAGAAGATTTTTTATTGAGAGGTGTTTTATGAAATTCAGATTTACATTTCTGAAGAATCTTGTGAGTTTCATTCTTAAGGGGGTTGTGGTCAGTAAATTTTTTATTACTTATGCACATTGGACTCATTCTTGATGGTAATAGACGGTGGGCACAATCTCAGGGTGTTCCAAAAATGATAGGACATAAAAAAGGAATTGAAAATTTTAAGAGGATTGCCCTCCATACCTTTCGAAATGAAAATGTGAATACAATATCTGCATTTGCGCTTTCTACTGAAAATCTTCAAAGGAGTGCTTTTGAGCTCAAAAATCTTTTTCGAATATTCCTTCTGTTTGCAAAGGGGTCTGTGGCTGAATTCCGAGAAAATAATGTGTCGGTGCGGTTTTTAGGTCGACTCGATCTTCTTCCCAAAAATGTGCAAAAATCTTTTTCTTCCCTCACAGAAGAAACAGCTTCAGGAGTAAAAACACTGAATATTTGTGTTGCATACGGTGGTCGTGATGAAATTATTCGGGCTGCTGAGAAACTCTGTAAAGCTGGGGAAGAGTGGAGTGAGGAGAATTTCGCAAGACATCTCGATAACCCTCTTTCTCCACCCATGGACCTTCTTATTCGAACGGGAGGTAAAAATAGGATTTCAAATTTTATGCTTTGGGAAGCAGCATATGCTGAAATATATTTTTCAGATAAAATGTGGCCTGATTTTTCTGTGAATGATATTTCTTCTGCACTTCAATATTTCAAGAAGCAAACGAGAACTTTTGGAAAATAATTTTTTATAAATCATGAAGAATATACTTGTACATCTTTCTCAGAAGCTTGATGAAGCGAAGGTATTTTTGAAAGAGAGAAAAGACGGCATTAATGTAAAAAAACTAGAGCATTTTCGAATATCTGTTCTTTCTGAATTTGAAAAAACACTCGCTTTGCTTGAGATGAAGAAAAATTCTCTCACAGAAGCATTTTTACAAAAAGGGAAACATAAAAAGTTTCGGGTAGGAGTGTTTCAAATGTTAATGACATCACGATTAAAATTACTTATTGCTGCACCTTTTATATACATGATGCTTCCCGTTGTTTTTTTCTTTCATATTTGTCTGGAAATATATCAGCAAACGGCATTCCGTTTGTGTGAAATTCCGCTCGTAAAACATAGGGATCATTTTATTTTTGATAGACATCATTTGGCGTACCTTAATATTCTTGAAAAAATAAATTGTCTTTATTGTGGGTATTTTAATGGTCTCATTGAGTATGCACGGGAAATTGGAGGAAAAACTGAAAGATTTTGGTGCCCTATTAAGCATGCTAAACGTACTTGGGATCCTCACCAAGAATATGGAAATTTTTTTGAATACCTAGATGCAGAAGGATACAGAAAAAAAAGACTATCACTCCGAAAGTTTCCTCAAAAATACCATTCAAAATTATAGTTTTCCCTTTTTTTTGCTGTATTTGTGCGTAAGGAAGATACTTTTATAAAGTATTATTTTATGATATAATTTTATGAAAGCAATTGAATTTCATGTTCATGTTGAATAAAAAATTTGACTGAGAACACATTTTTGCTTCAAACTCGTGTATAGATTTTTTGTACAAAGTTATGCATTTTTTCGGACGGGCTGTCTTGGTATCTGTTTTCTTCTCATTTATCCTTACCTTTCCTGTTTCAGCTTTTACACCTGAACCAGGAACAGATGACCCTCCTGCATTTTTTTCATGTTTTTATTTGGGAAATATAGTTGATGATACCTCTTCAGTAGATGCTGATATTCATGAGACAAATAAAGTTACATTTCATGATGGGAGAGCTATTCAACTCTACGCCATGGGAAAACTTACTGAAGGCCATAGTAAAACGTATATAGAGGCGCATCTCGGGAAAATTGCTGATTTTGCACGTGCAATACCAACAGTATCTGAGTCTGGCGGAATTCCTGATTGGTATGATGGACGCGTAGCTTCTCTGACAGGAATTTTATTTTGTGCAGCAGATGATGCTGATGGAGATGGTCTTAGTGATACGCTTCCAAGGGCAACGTGTCCTGTGGGAACATCATCACTGTATCCTGAAGGAAGTGTAATAGAACGTATAAAACAGTATTTACGGCCTTGTTGTGTTCTCAGCGGAGAAACAGCAGACGAAACGGTGGATTTTTTTCCATGTGCACTTCAATAAAGCATATTCTGGTAGCGTAAGGTGAATGGGGTAAACAGAAAAAGCGACATGAGTCGCTTTTTCTGTTGAGAAAAAACACCCAAAAAATTCATACACTACTAATGATATTTTTGTTTATCTTTCGAGTTTCTCGACAATTTCAGCAGACACTTTATCAATAGGTTGAGAACCATTTACTCGAATCATTTTTCCTTCCTTTTCATACTCCTTGATGACAGGAAGGGTTTCTTCTTCATAATTTTTAAGACGACGCTCTATAACCTCATCAGTATCATCTTCCCGGCCACGATTTTTCATACGAACTATTACTTCGTTACGTGGCACATCAAGAAAAACTCCTGTGACCTCCCGGCCATATTTTTCTAGGAGTGCATCAAATGTTTCTTTCTGAGGCATACTTCGTGGAAGTCCGTCAAAAAGAATTCGCTCAGATTCATCTGTGTTCTCAAGAAAATGTGCCACAATTTCCATGACAATCTCATTTGGAACAAGATCTCCCCTTTGAATAATTTCACGGACTGTTTTTCCTAGCTCTGATTGTTCGTTCATAATTTTTCTGAGTTCTCCTCCTGTTTCAAAAATCTTGAGATTCCACTTTTTTGCGATAATTTGTGCCTGTGTTCCTTTTCCTGACCCCTGAATACCGAAGAAGATAAGATTATCGCTATTAGAATTCATATTCTGAGAAAAGAAAGTTTTTTTTATACCATGAAAGAATTTATGCCAACTTATCATAGTTGTGTGTGACAAGGTGCGCATTTACTTGACGGATGAGCTCTAGAACAACTCCTACCACAATGATGAGACCTGCTCCTGAGATAATGAGGTCGGTCTGGGAGAGTGGGGAGAACATCGTAAACACAAGTGGTACAAGTGCTATAAATCCAAGGAATGAACCTCCCCAAAGATTAATACGATTACTCACAAAGGCAAGGTGTTCAGCTGTTTCTTTTCCTGGTCTGATACCAGGAATGAACCCTCCACGCTTTTGAATATTTTCTGCCACCTGTTCTGGTCGAAAGGTGACTGATATATAGAAATAACTAAAGAGAAGAATGAGAAGAAAATACAGAATAAGATATTCAATAGTGATATTTCCAGAGCTGAAATGTCTCTGCCACCAAAGAGCAGCATTTTGTAGCCATTGTGCATTTGCTCCTTGTAGAAACTGAGCAAGAACACTAGGAAATGTTAAGAGAGACACGGCAAAGATAATTGGAATCATTCCTGCCTGAAGGAGTCGAATAGGAAGTGTAGATTTTTCTCCAGTTGTATTTCTCGATGCATTAACAATTTGAATGGGTCTATTCGCATCCATTACGTATACGACAATAAGAAGGAGAATCGCTGAAACAGCTACAAAGGCGAGGAATGGAACTATTTTTGTTGTTTCTCCAAGATCTGCTTGTGTTAGAAGATTTCCGACAACTCCTGGCATAGCAGAAATAATACCTGTGAAAATAAGGAGAGAAATACCATTTCCAATTCCTTTTTCAGTAATAAGTTCTCCAAGCCACATAAGGAAGAGTGTACCAGCAGCAATAGTAATCATGGCGGGAAGAACTTGCGATGGATCATGTGGATCTATAAAGGGTTGGCCCCCTGGAACACCTCCACTAATAAGAACAATCATCCCATAACTTTGTGCTAGAGCAAGAGGGAGGGTGAGCCATCGAGTAATAGTAGTAATAGTTCTTTGTCCAGATTCACCCTCTTTAGAAAGCTGTTCTAATTTTGGTATGACAACTGTCATAAGCTGAACAATGATAGAGGCATTAATGTATGGTGCGAGTCCCATCATTACGATGGAAAAATTTTCCATAGAACCTCCCGTAAGAGCAGCAAAAATAGCAAAGGCTCCTCCACCTTCAAAGAGGGATTTAATGGCAGCTGGATCCACTCCTGGAACAGCAATATGTGCTGCAATTCTGAATACGAGAATAATAAAGAGAGTAAATATGATTTTTTTTCGTAACTCTCGCGAGTTCCAGATTCGTTTAAGCATTTCCATCAGAAGGGAGCAGAGAAAAATTTGATGCGTCACTAAAAATACGCCAGCGCATTTTGCCCGCTTTTTCAAGAGGATTCAAGGGGAAAATATGATATTTTTTGAAAAGGAATTAAAATTTGACAAATTTTAAGAAGAAGAGGGAAAATGCATTCCTTTTTTACATATCTATGTTCACTCTTGAGCAACGAATGGTTTTTTTAGAAAACGACAAACTGGAACGCGCGCTTGGTGCTCCTCAGGTTTCTCGAAAGCAATGGGAAGATTGGAAAAGAAGAATGGAGACACGAGAAGAAGGAGATGATTCTGCTGCTGCGAAGCGCGCAGAAGATATTCTTCACATTGCTCAGAAAATCGGAACAAAAGTGGGAACGATTGATATGCGTGATGGGCCACAGTCAACAGGAACATGGAACATGATTCTTAATAGAGATGATAGGGAAGAGATTGCCGGAGACATTGCAGAGGTTGGTTATAAATGGGCAGAAGTAAGCGGAGGTCAGCTTTGGCATAAGGCCATTGAGAATGGGATGAATCCATTTGATCTCCTAAAAACAGATAAGAAGCATCTGGGGAAAGTCCCGGCCTCATCACTTTTTCGTGGGGCAAATCTTTTTGGTTTCGAGCCACGTGGTACAGATGTCATTGATTTTGTGGTACGACGATATATGGAAAATGGAGGAGGTTCATCGCGGCAAGAAGCAAAAATATGCCGTGTTTTTGATGCAGCGAATGATGAAAAAAATGTTGCGGCGACTATTGCAGCAGTTATTCAGAATAACAAAGAGGTATCTCAGTGGAATACACAAGCACGAAAAAATAATTCTCTTCCAGAGCAAGAAAGGGGAGACGGATGGGAGGATATTCCTCTGAAGAATTTCGGACATATTCAGGCAGCGAGTTCATATCAGCCCCCGAGAGAAGTGGAGAGTATTAATGATAGAGGAGAAATAGAGATGCGTGAAATATACGGTGTAGATTATTATGTCGGGCATTTTCAAAAGCTTATACAGGTGGCAGAGGAAACGGGGGGAAAACTAGATTCTCTTGTTGTAAAAGATATGTCGGGACAACTCACTGCTGAAGTTGCAGAAAAGTTAATTCCTGCTCTCCGGCAGTTGGATCTCCCTGTTTTTCTGCATATTCATGCAACAAACTATGAGGCGACTTTGGCAACCATTAAACAAGCGGCAAAACAGGGAATTGATGGAGTCGAAGTGGCAACAGGAGTACTCGCAAAAGGAAGTTCTCATGCAGATGTTCGGGATGTATTTTCTCAAGATGAAGAAGAAAATCTTATGCCGATTGATTTGGAGAACCTCACAAAATATGAGGGTCAGTTGCGAACAATTGTTGATGAGAATATGCGGACTGATTTGAAACTTGATGAAGATATCAGGAAGCTTTTTTTGAGTCTTGGGATTCCTGGTGGTGCATTTAATGCTGTCAAAGATGATATTGAAAGAGAGCTTGCTCCACGGTTTGAAAATGATTTCAGAACAGCAGCACTTGCTTTTGCAAAAGAAATGAAGGTCTTACAAACGGAGATGCGGTGGATTCAGCTCGTAACACCAACGGCGAACACAGTCTGTAAACAAGCAGTGTGGAATGTGATGACAAATGGACAAGGGCGATTTGCACATATTGATGAAAATTTTGCAAATCTTGTTCTCGGGTATATGGGTGATTTTACTGATCACGCTCGGGATGAGAAGATTGAATTTGATCCTCAGGTGATACATTCTGTTTTACAGTTCTGCGGAAAGGTGAAAAAGGGAGAACAACATGTTGCTGCTCCTGAGAAATATCCAGAACCTCAAATTGCTTTGCAGCACCCTACAGAAACAGTTGTGGATGAAATGAAAACAGCAAAAACAGAAATTCAACCACTTCTTGATTTTGTTGGAGGTGATTATAAGAAATTTGCCAATAGCGATGAACTTGCTGCCATGCATTTGATGCGCCCACCAGGTGAAATAGGGAAGACTGCGATAGAACGAATATTAATTTCAGAGGAATATGAAGATAAATTAGAAGAATCTATCGAGATGTTATCAGATATTATTACTAACAGATCTACTGGGGGGACATTCCAGAAGATAGGGGATGGATATGATGTTCAATTATTTGAGCACATCAGGGGGAAGGAAGGAATTTATGAGGCAGTATCAGGGTATCTCAACGATTCTTTTTCACTTGACGATTTGGTGCAAAAAATTAAAAAAGATGTTTCTGATAGTATTAGTAAGGAACCTATGTTTGAGCATTGCTCAGAGTTTATTTACCGAAAAATATGCCTCATATACTTGTTGGCATTTTCAAAGAGGTTAGAGCGAAGTAGAGAATTTACAAAAAGAGAGTCTCAAAAAAATGAAAAGAATAGTCATTTGGAAGTTTGGAAAAAAAACATGAATGAGAGACTTGGAGACCCTTTTGAGTCATAAGCGAAGTCTGTTCCCTAATATTTCTATTGGATAGCTTTCTACAAAAAGGTATTCCGTTTGTCAGTATTATGGAATTTAAGCATATCATCAGTAATGACTGTACCAGAAGAGTCATGAAGGAGATCTCGTTTCCCTTCTGTACGTTTTAGAAAAAGTTTTTTCATTGCTCCTTCAAACCATTTCCCAAAGAGTATTTCTAAAAAACTCCGAATATGACTTTCTCCTATTGGTAAGGATAAAACTTCAGAATTAAATTTGGGGATAATATTTGCATTCTCTTGTATAAATAATGTATTCAACTTACTTATTTTTTGAAAGGATTCTTGCCCAAATATGGGAACGAGGGATGAAATCCAGAAAGCGAGGTAAGGATCCCTTGGCTTAAGGGCAATATTATGGAAATCGAGGACATTTTCTGTGATAAAAAAAGAGAGACAAAATCTGCCGGCAATTTTATTTCCATGTCTGCGTACTCCTAGGATTTGTAAAAATAATGTTGAAAAAATGCGAGCTGTCCAGAGTTTATTCGGCTCTGTAATAATAAGGAGGTCAATATCAGAGTTTTTATCTGCTGTTCCAAGGGCGACTGAATTACACACGGCAACGGCACGAATACCAGGAAGGAAACGCAGGAGAGGGATATATGTTTTTGACTTTTCTCTATAAATACGACTCCATTTTTTTTGCTCAAGAGTGTTTTTTTCAAAAATGTATGTCGGTGTTGGAAAATTTTCTGCTTCTATTGGGGAGTCTAAAAAGGTTTCAGCCTTTTTCTTGGAACAATTGTGTTTGAGTTTTTGAAAAAAATTCCAAATTCCTATGATGTTCTTTTGCCTATTTGTCACCCTGATAAGAGAGAGTAAAAAGATTCCCTTATTTCTCTTCGATAAAGAAATATTCAGAATATACGGAGATTATTATATTTTTCATTTCTATTTTTTTTCCAGAATTTGCTGAAATGATAAAATTTCGTAAACGTTCCACTTGCTGAAAATCAATATTCCTCGGCATAAAAATAAGTCTGAGAATTTCCGACTGTAAGGCTTCATGAAGATTTAAAAATTGACTTCTGGAAATCTTCTTTTTGTTGTTTTTAAGAAATTCTTCTGCAGACTTCTCTATATAATCATCAATTCGGGAAAAGATTTTTGCTTGCCTGCGCAAACGGTCAGGAAAATGAGGAAATCTTTTTTCGAGTTTCGGAAAAATATCATTCC
>JANTGK010000030.1 GCA_024762935.1 Candidatus Peregrinibacteria bacterium
TTCTTGAATACAAAGATTCAAAGTTGCTGGAATCTGTACAGTATGAAGTATTCGTTTTTTTGAGTTCCTTGAGAATTTCTTTTTTTGTATAGGATAATAAAGGACGAAATCGCTTTGTTTTTGAATCAAAAGAGGGGATTCCAGAAATTCCAGAAAGGCCTGATCCCCGTATAAAATTAAAAAAAATAGTTTCCGCCTCATCATCAGCGTGTGTTCCAAGGGCAATAGCGCTGGCACCTTGCTCTTGTAAGACGAAATTTAAAAAATTATTTCGTGCAGTTCTTGCTTTTTCTTCAGAATGTATTGGATTTTTCCAAGATTGAGAAAAAAATAAAATTTTATGTTTTTTTGCCCATTTTTTGCAAAAAATTTCGTCGCTATCGGACTCTTTTCGAAGTTTATGGTTAAAATGAGCGACTACAAGGTTTTCTACTGGTAGTGTTTGTACAAGGAGTTCTCCCAAAAATACTGAATCAGGACCTCCTGAGCATCCTATGATAAGAGTTGGATTTTTTGGAAGAAGCCAATCAATATCATACAATAGTTTCTTGTTGTACACTTTTTTTAGTAATATGGAGGACTCCTGTAAGACGAAGACTATAATAAAGAATTCGAATTCCAATCATAGTTATAAAAGACAAGACAATACAGAAAGGGGCAATAAGAACAAAAATAATGAATGCCCAAACATACTGTAATATTCCCCCCATATCTTGCTTTTCAGAAATACTGCTAATGGGAATGACATCCTGCAGAACACTTCCTGTTACCTCTTCAATAAAAGGTTTTTCACTCGTAATATCAACGTCTGAAAGCATTGGAAATTGAGTAAGATATTTTGCTGACTCTTTCTCGACTTCTTTTCTGATCATTTCTTCACATCCTGGATCCCCTTTGCAAATAGAAATTTGAGTATTGACCTGTTCTTCTATGAGATCATGAATCGACATATCTAAGGATATTTTTTGTCCAGCAGGTGCCTGTACTTCTTCAGGAATATATTTCTCCATTGTATTTTTGAAATATCCCATAATTTCTTTTTCGTAGAAAGGCACCACTCCCATTGATCCAAAGAATAGGAAAAGAAGGAAAAAGGTTGTAATCGGGCGGCGAATATCCACAGAAAATAATATCTTGATTCTATTCTTGATATTGTGATGAACACTGTAAAAAAGATATGCAAGAGGGAATCCGAGAGTGAGGAATGGGACAACCCAAGAGTTTACAATAACGATACCAGCAAAAATACTCAGCACCATAGGAAGAAGGGCTATGAGAAGCGAAGAAGGAAGTATTGCTGAAAATACGATTCCAGCTATCTGAAGAAAGAGAAAAATTGCTGGCCAAATAAAATGAGAATATTGCAAAGGCATATTCTCTCCCTCAAGATGTATCCCTAGTTTTGTTACGAGGAAACAAAAAATAAGAAATGAGAGACTATAGGTAGAAAGAAAAAAAGTGAGTTTCTTTGGAGATTCAGACATATTATACAAGAGAGAGAACGGAAAGAAGACCAATCATCAGTCCTAATCCGGCAACAGCACTTCCTACAATCCAAAAACGCATGACAATTTGTGGTTCTGTCCATCCAATGGCTTCAAAATGGTGGTGTAAGGGAGCAATTTGAAATACCTTTTTTCCGTTTCTGAGTTTTTTGGATGTTAATTGAATGATGACAGAGAGCATTTCGACGACAAATATAAAACTTAAGAGGGGAAGAATAAAAACGCTATCAATCATCATGGCAATAACACCAAGCGTTGCTCCAAGGGAGAGACTCCCCGTATCTCCCATAAAAAATTTTGCAGGAGGGACATTAAACCAAAGAAAACCAAAGAGTGCAGCAACGATAATTCCACAAAAAATAGAGAGAAATTGGTGGTCATAAAAATAAGAGAGGACACCAAGAGAACTAAAACTAGTGATGAGAAGTCCCCCTGCGAGTCCATCGAGTCCATCTGTCACATTTACTGCATTTGCTGAACCAACAATTACAAAAATATAAAGGGGAATAGCCATCCATCCAATATCAATGTGTCCATAAAATGGAATAGTGACCTGTGTGTACTCAAGCTTAAAATAAAACCAGAGTGCACCGAGAAGGGCGAATAATAGAAGGAACAACATTTTTGGTGCTGCTTCCATTCCTGCCTTTTTTCCAACTCCACGTGCATTCCAGAAATCATCAAGAGCTCCTAACATCCCCATGAAGACAAGAGAGAAGAGGGGAAGATAGACTTCTGCCCGTTGTAAGAGGGAATATTCTAGGATGCCAATATAGGAGAGGAGTCGTGAAATAAGGATAACCAAGAGTACTGACCCCCAAATGAGCAGTCCACCTCCAGTAGGAGTTCCTGATTTCTTCATATGGAGTTTTCGGTACATCTCTGCTTTTCTTCCATCACTACTGTGCTCTCGGATTTCTTGTTTGATTTTTAATTTTGTAGCAAGCGCATAGTAAATCGGCTGCAGGAGAAGAAATATGTAGAACGTCCCGAGACTATATGAGAAGAGGGTGACGAGGAAGATTATGATTTCAGGCACGGATTTATAAATAATTTCTTATGAATTGTGTCATTTTTTTGTATTTTAGGGAAAGGCAAATGAGGTACACTTTGTTTTAACGGAAAAAGGATTGAAAAGGGATGGCACTGCTTGGGAAGACTTTTAAGTAAAAATCAATTTCATCTAAACTTGGAAAATCTCTAGAGCAAGTATAAGAGTATCTGTATTCAAACGAATATCCGAGAATGAGAATAGCAGTTATAGTAAAGAGAGGTAATATTTTTTTTTGATTCTTCTTGAAAAAGAAGAACCACAGGATAAGAAGCATTATTCCAAGAAGACCTACTCCAATGAATGTGATATCTAAATATGTGTAGCAACCGCCTATCCAATGAAGTTGACTGAGGTCAAGTAGCGGTGCAGGTTTGTCCATCAATTTGATAAAAATAAAAAATGCTTACGAAGTACGTATCTTTTTCATCATTTCTATTCGGGAGGTAATCAGTTCAGCAGTTCCAATATCTTCTCGATGAAAGACGGGGCCTTTTACTGCTTTTGTTGCCGTTTCTGCGAGATATTGTGCCTCAGCAAGGGTGTCAGCAATACCAGTAAAAGCAATGGCGCGAGAGCCTTGTAAAAGGAGTTCATTATTTTTTTTGTCGACACTTGCATAAAATATTTCAACTTCTTCTGGCACCTCGGATTCATCGAGCACAATAGCAACATCTTTTACGGGTGTATCAGGATACCCCTCTGGAACAACATATTTACAGACTGTTGCCTGTTGAAAAAATTCGACATTCGTTTCTGCCAGGGTTCCTCCAATAATGGCCTCACAGACATCAACAAAATCTGTAGAGAGGAGCGGAAGAACATTTAGTGATTCAGGATCTCCAAATCGAACATTATATTCGATGAGTTTTACTCCTTTTTTTGTAACCATAAAACCGCCAAAGAGAATCCCCTTAAAGGGCTCATCACATTCTGCTTGAAGTGCCCCAATAGCACGTATGGAAATATCTTTTGCTTGCTGAATATCCTTTGGAGTAAGAAAGGGGAGAGAATGATCAGCATCAGAAATGGTTCCCATTCCTCCGGTATTTGGACCTCTGTCATTTACAAAAGCCCGTTTATTGTCTTGTACAGCAGGCATGGGTGTAAGGGAGTTTCCATCGACAAAAAACATAAGAGAAAATTCTTGTCCGATGAGTTTTTCTTCAATAACTACTTTTCCAGATTTTCTCAGACATTCTTGTGCATATGCAAGTCCTTCATCAAGAGTTGAAAAATGATCTCCCTGTACCTGCACCCCTTTTCCACCGGCAAGACCATCATACTTTATAACAATTTCTCCACATTCCTGAGAAAACTCTCGAATTCCTTCTTCGGTAAAGAATGTTTTATGTTTTGGGTTTCCAGGAACATCATATTTATCGAGAAGTTTTCTCGCAAAACTTTTTGAGCTTTCGAGACGAGCGAGTTTTTTTGTTGGTCCTACAGAGGGAATTCCAATTTTATTTAGTTCATCAGCAGCACCAGTTGCAATGGGGTCATCAGGACCGAGAATGGCAAAATCAGGCTTTTCGTTTTTGGCAAATCTGGTGAGATGTTGAAAATCCATGAGGTCACCAATCTCGACTGTTTTTGCTATTTGTGCGATTCCAGGGTTATGAGCATTTGCGTATGAGATGACTTCTGGGTTTTTACTGCTTTTTCCAAGTGCCTGACAAATGGCATGTTCTCGAGCTCCGTTTCCTAAGACAAGGATTTTCATCTTATTTTAAAAAAATTCAGTTTCTAGTATGGCAGAGAATTTTTTTCTGGAAAAGGCTTATCGAATAACATTCCAAACAAATTGAGGAATGAGAGTCCAATCATCTCCTTTTGGGCGGAGAATGTATGTTCTTCTTCCATCACCAAGATCGTACATCTCAGACTCAAGGATATTAGCAGTACTGATGACATTCCCCATCTGAAAAGAGTAGTCCTTCACTTTCCAGAAGAGGAGAGCTGTTTTTTTTGGATCAAGATTTGTTTCAACATATCGGAAAAGGAGGGGAGTAATGGCAACAATGGAATTCACTTTTCCACGCTTTTTGAGCTTGTCTCGAACTGCTTTGAGGATACCTTGTTGTCTTTGAGCACGGTAAAAGTCACTTGTTGTTTTTCGTGATCGGACTACACGGAGTGCCTGTATTCCATTTAGGTGTTGTTTTCCTTTTGGAAAGAAGAGTGTTCCCTCCTTTTCGTTGTCTACAGTGCGATAGCTTGGGTCGATGAGCGGGCGATCAAAAGTGTATTCGATTCCACCGATTCGATCTATGACTTTTGGAAATGAAAACATATCTATGAGGATGTATTTTTGAATTTTTTGTCCAAGAATTTTTTCAATTTTTTTTATAAAGGCATTAATGCCAAATCTGCTATACCACCCATTTATTTTTATGGCATCTACCCAAAGATCCCGAGGAAGAGAAATAAGCACCACTTTCTTTCGGATATGGTTTATAGAAACGAGAATAATAGTATCGACATTTCCACCATTGTTTCCAAGAACAAGTATGTTTTCACGTGTAATGCCATCATCTTTTGCCTCCTGAAGAGCCGAAAGAATCTCTTCGTTTCCGTCTTGTGAGAGTCTTTCCTCTTCTTCTTTTATTCTTCCTGTTAATCGCAACAAAGAAATAATTTTTTCTTCTTGGAGAAGATTTATTTTTGCTACTTGTTCTTTGTCGTCCCAGTAGATATCTGCGACAATTTCTTTATTTTTGATGAGATGTAAACCCTTTTGTCCAAAGGCTTTAAGAGTATACCCGAAATCTTCAAGATATTTTTTTAGTTCGATGTTATTTGCCAACTCCGTGAACTCTTCTGGATTTGCTTTTGATGATTTTTCTTCCGGACTTTCTAAAAATATTGCTTCGATAAGTGCTTCATTTCGATTTGGGAAAAATAAATCAAATGCTGATATAAATTCATGTTCTAGGGATTGTTCTTTGAGATCATCAGCAACAAGATCTGGGAAATATTTGGAACAATTGTTTTTTGGTAAGAAGAGATAATCTCGGAGGATATTTGATTCTTGGCATGAGTCAAAAAGAAATGTTCTCATATTTGAAACTTCATCAATAAGGCCATTATTGAGTTTATGAAGGTCTTCTAACTCATGATTTTTATCTTGTATTGAAGAGTAGAAAGTAATTCCGAGAGCGGAAAACAAAATGATGAAACTTGTAATAAATAAGAGAGTGAGTACTTTTTTTATAGAAAAAAATGTTTTCTTTTTGAGAATGCCAAGAGATTTGAAGAATTTTTTTTTATTCACTTTTCGTATTTTTTCTGTCTCTATTTTTGCTTATTTTCTATGAAATGAAAAGGAACTCTTTATAAATGCGAAATTTCTGTTCTGGAGTGGAACAGCTGACGATTAAGTCAGATGTGGAGCGGAGGACAAAACAGAAGAAAAATAGTGGAATCTTTTTTCAAATGTTTTGAGGAAATTCCTTTTTTGCAGAGATGTGAAAAAATGCTATTATAGAAGGATATATTCATTCGTTTGAAGATAAAAAAAATAAAAGTTCAGAATTGGCGATCAATTCGAAATGTTGAGATAAAGAGTCAGAATCTTATGATTCTAATTGGAAAGAATAATCACGGGAAATCAAATATCCTTCATGGTATTCTTTATTTTTTTGGAAAAATAAGTCTTCAGGATACTGATTTTTTTCAAAATACAGATAGATTATTCATCGAAATCTCTTTTTGTGAACTTTCATTGTCCGAAAGAAAAAAGTTTTCGAGTTTTTTGAATCACAATAATGAAATGGTGCTTCGCAAAAGGGCGACAAGAGATGGGAAACAAGAGTATTTGGTAGAAAGAGAAGGGGTTGGCTTTATTCCAATACATATCGATATTCAAGATTTTAGTGATATATTTTTTATTTCTTCCTCATTACATAGTAAGAATTCATCTGTATTTGATCTTCTTCTAACAAGTACCATTTTGCAAATGAAGAAAAAATATGTACATGGATTTCAAAAGAGATTGCAAGTGTTTCAAGAATGTTTAAATCATGAAATGCGTGAATGGGGAACTCGAATTGAGATAGATTTGTTAGAGGAGAATGATATAGGGAAGCCATCTGTTGGAATTGAAATTTGGGTTGATGATGCCCTTATATCAAGTATACAAACCAAAGGACATGGCTTACAGAGAGCCTTGCTGTTCGCACTGATTGAAGTTATTACTGAGTTTTCAGAATTTGGAGAGGATGATACAGTGCTTCTTTTTGAGGAGCCAGAGTTGTATCTTCATCCTCAAGCTCAACATGAGCTGTATTTAGCATTGAAGTATTTTTCGCATAATAATATACAGGTATTTCTTTCAACTCACTCGAGTTACTTTATCGATTTGACGTGTTATAAATCTATTTGTATTGTTCATAGACCGAATTTGGAGAGGGGAACAACAGTACAACAAATTGCTCATGATCCATTTAATATTGAAGCAGAACGTAAAAATTTTAATATGGCCTATTGGATAAATCCTGATAGGGGGGAACTTTTTTTTGCAAAAAAAGTCATTCTGGTTGAAGGGCCTACTGAAAAGGTTATTTTTCCGAAACTCGCAAAAAAACTTCATATTTCACATTATGAATATACATTGATTGACTGTGCCGGAAAATCGAACATGCCGTTATATATCTCCTTACTGAATGCATTTCATATACCGTATGTAGCTGTGTATGATTTGGATCATCAAAAATATCGGAATAAAAAGGGGAAATTATCAGCGAGTCGACATTCTGGTTTTATTGAAGGAAAGATTAATCCCTCTCTTGGAGAGTCAGTGGTTCTTGTGAATGACATTGAAGAGGAGCTCGGCATTCATGACCATGGAAAGAAAAATAAGCCATTTTTTGCACTCCAATATATTGCAAATGAACACTTTCATATCCCAAAGCATCTAGAAAAAAAACTAAAAAGAATATTTTCCGAAAAGAAGAGATAATTTGCTCGTCAAAGCTTACGATGCTGAAATAGTATTTCTTATGGAGTATACTCCCTCTTGATTGGGAGAGTTATCTATCCATTTAATGGTAATTCCATCATCTTCACCACTTCCATAATCTTCCCATATGATTCCATCTTCTCCTGGGGAACTCCCATTGATTTGTATTGTTCCTGTGAGGGCATTTTTTGAAGAAAAAGTATCTCCAGCTGTTATAGTGTGAGCTTCAAGAAGGAACGTTCCAGTATTAAAAATTTCATGTCGTGTTCCTTCATTTGCTGAGCAAATATCGTCACCTGCACATTGTCCAACAGTGAGTGTTTGTATTCCTGTGAGATTTTCTCCGTCAATAGATGCAATTATGTTTCCATTGTAGCGAAGACGTAATTGGTCTACACGAAACCCTCCAGACAAATCAGATGTTTTTGCGATATCTACTAAGATTTTGTGGATAAAGAGAGATTTTCCGCCTACTACTGAGGTCTCAAATCTAAGGAGCTCATTTTCTCCTTTTAAAAGGGTGGTTGGCTGATTATCTGACTCTTGTGCAACAATTTTATTGGCCAGAATATATTGATTGGGTGATGATTCTTGAGAGAAGAGGATATCGGAGGCATTGTATTGGGTATTACTCCAAAGACCTCTTATCGTATAGTCATCAGGGTCTGTTGAGAGATTTGCAGATATTGATGATCCAGATTTATTGTTCAGCATTTTGTGTGTATTTATACCGATGAAATAATATTCACCACCTTCAGGGACAGTCAGTTGTAAATTATTAAAAAGTGCTTTCTTGTTTGTATCAACAGATAATGCGCGAGCAATGGGTCCATTTTTTTCTTTTATAGGCGTTCCATCCTGATACCATAGTGAGACCGTGTCAATCATCTTGTAATCATCAGGAATATCTCCATATAAAGCTGTTGTATCTATATCGGTAATGAGAACCGTCAATTTTTCGACGTCTACTGGTTCTATTTCAGGGTTTATTTTTACAGAGGCAATGATGTTATCTTGAGAGTGACCAAGAATAATATGACTTTTTGGCGTATCCCAAATACGACTATGAAAAGCACTTTCTTCTTGAGTATTTTTCTGAGGTTTTTGATCTGCTTGCTTTTTTTCTTGTGCTTTTACTGATGGCTTCTCTGTTTTTTCTTTTCCTGTTTCCCTTATCAGCTGAAACCTATTTCTTTCGAAAAATTTTATTTTTACTCCTTCTGAATTTGTATATCTCCCAGCAGTAAATCCGCTGAAGCTGCGGCTTAATTGTGAGGTGCGTAACAAGGATTTTGAAAATGAACCAGTGTATGAAAGAGAGATATCTTTTTTTGTATTTTTACAAAGAATAAGAAATGGTATTTTTTTCTTTTGTAATACCTTACAGTTATCGCTTACCGAGAGGTTAGTAATCGATGTGAGATTTTTTGGTATCTGGTGAATAAATACAGTATTGCTCTGTGCAGGAAAATGTATATTGAGAGAAATTTCTTCTTGAGGATGTACTTGAAAATATTGACCAGAGTGAGTATTCGTCTCGGTTACAATAGTAGAGATTTTCTCCATGGAAAATGCAGGTGTTATGAGAGAACCAAGGAATATAAAGAAGAAAATTTTTTTCATAATTATAAATACCAAATTATAAATACCAAAATCACGCTATCATCTTAGAATTTTTTCTGCAAAAGAAAAAACGGCTTCTTTAGCCGCTTTTCTTGTATTTACTCGTATTTTTTTTACGCTGTTTCTCGAATTTTATTCATTACTCGATCTTTAAAAACTTCTCCTCGAAAAACCCATACTTTTATTCCTAATGTTCCATACGTTGTTTCTGCACGTTGGGAACTATATGATATATCAGCTCTAAAGGTCTGAAGGGGAATCTTTCCTTCAAGAAAAAATTCTCTTCGGGCAATTTCAGCTCCATTGAGACGACCACTGATTTCAATTTTTACTCCTTTTGCTCCTGCTTCCATTGCCTTACGAACAGCTGCTTTTGCTGCACGTCTAAATGCTATACGACGTGAAAGTTGATATCCAACCGATTCAGCAAGAATTTCAGCGTCGGTATCAGGGTTTTTAACTTCTTTTACAGAAAGATCAAAATTTTCATTAAATTTTCGTTGGAGCGTTTTTTTCAAATCATCAATGGCTGTTCCACTTCGTCCTATAATAACACCTGGTTTACTTGATCTAATAATAATAGCTATGTGTGCACTGGTTCGTTCGATTTCGATTCGGGCAATACCGGCATCGGGAAGTTTTTTAGTAAGATATTTACGAATCTTCATATCTTGATGAAGATTTTTTTGAAAAGTCTTACCTTCTGCGAACCATGTGCCTGGCCACTTATAGGTAATCCCAAGTCGGACGTCATTTGGATTTGCTTTTTGTCCCATGAATTCAGAGAGAAAGAATAATTATGATTTCTTTGAAGTTGTTTTCTTAACTGTCTTCTTTTCTTTTTTTTCTTCGGTTGGAAGAGCTTTTTCTTTGACACTCTCTTTGAGAGTAACAAAAATATGAGAAGATCGTTTTTTAATTGGTGCTACCCGTCCACGTGAAGCTGGGATTCCTCTACGGAGAGTTCGCCCCTTTGTGACAACAACACTTGATATAACGAGGTCAGATTTTGCTTTGCCATCATTATTTTCAGCATTTGCAACAGCTGAAGCAACGACTTTTTCGAGAATGTCAGCTCCTTTTTTGTTCGTAAATTTTAAGAATGTAATTGCTTCTTCCGCATTTTTACCTCGTACAAGACCTGCAATGAGGTTTGCTTTTTTTGGTGATATACGGATATGTTTGACACTTGCTTTCATGTGCGGGCAGAAAAACGCCAAAGCATTTTCCGGTAAATCTATATTGAAAGTCAAGAGACTTTTTGTTTTTTTGCTCTGAAAACCAGCATATTTTCACTCTTTTTCTTTATAAATCCTGTAAAAAGATGTATAATACAATTAATATATAATATATAAAAAAAGTAATGTCGCATAATACTTCTTTTATCTCCTCAATTTTTGTATTTCTTCTCGCTTTTTTTACTCCTATTTTTTCCGGGCAAGCATCAGAAAATTGTCCAACAGATATTACAACAAATTTTACCGGATCTTCATGGGAAGAGGCGATACAGCTCGAAGATGAGGATGGTTTTGTTTGGCAGCGAGCGATAGTAAATCAGCAAGCGAAATTCCCCATTCGTGAAGGTGAAGCCACAAACGTGTATGGATTTGCTGAGCCATTTTCAGAAGTGTATCTTTTTGTTTATGGACTTGATCGAGATAATTTCGGAAATCTCATTGCACCAGGAGGGAGAAGTAACTGTTTTTTGGTTGGGAAAGCAGATCAAAAGGGTATTTTTTCTTATCCCATTGCAGCTTCTCTTCTTTGGGGGGCAGCGGAAACGGATATGGTATTTGATGCCTATTATAAAAAAAGTGCACATGATTTGATGCTGAGCCCATCAAAAACAAACCAGAATTTTTTTATCGGTACAGCAGTAAAACCAGCAATAATGAAAATTGTTTTTGATTTAGAAGAAAAAAATGGCAATACCTTTCAGGACAATATATGTAAAGAAGTCTGTCCGAGTGGTATTATTGAAGCAGTTAATCTTCGTGCTGGGAAGTTGAATCAGGATCAAGTAAAGCTGATGGGAGCATCATTCGACTCAGTTGGATGGGAAGATGTAAATATTGGGAGACAATTCAGGAGTAATACGTATTATGCTGGTTCAGTGGAGGGTGTTACTGACGCAAACATTGAGGCATACAGATTGCTCACAAAAACATCACTCACATTAGAATTGTTGAAACGAGCACTTCTTGGAGATCAAAACGTTGGGGGAATAGTACCGGGTCTTGATAAAATCACAGCGGTTGATGTCCGGAAGGCGGCAGAAAAAGATATTCAGTACTCAGAGAAAACTCAGGATTTTGCAATTGCAGTGAAAAATATTCTTATGGGTAATGATGCTGTGAGAGAAGATTCATCAACAGATATTTCTCAGTCTATTGCAAATGATGATAATGCCATGATGCTCCGCAAAGATGAAATTTCTTCATACTTACAAAATGCTCTCACTTCTGGAGTGTCCGAGGAAGGTAATTGGGCAGAGAATTTTATTCAAATTATTGCTTTTTGGACTGGTAAGATGGACAAAAATCAATGTCTCCTTTCAGGAATAAATATTGACTCTGTTTATAAAAAATCAAATCTTGATAGTACGAGATGTAATATGCGATATGTCAGTGGTATTACTCCTCGTATTCTTCTTAATACTCAAGAGCCAATTTCTTTGGAACCTGATTTTCAGGACACTCAAATGATTCTTTCAGACACTGTTTTTGATGAGCCAAATCAGTGGAATCTTCCCAAGGGAAAAAAAGAAGAGATTTTATATCGATATGAATTTACAAAACCATTTTTGGGATCTAATTCTGGTGATATCTGTATCCGTTCATCGGACATGAAGGAATTTTCTCAAGTGGTGACCGAGGAGTTTTCTTTATCTGAAGAGGAAAAAAATCTTCTCGAAGAAGAGCTTCAAATAGTGCTTCCTCAGAATAATGAATTCCTACATATGACTATTGTTGATGAAAAGGATATTGCTAGACGATTTTCTTGGAAAGGGAATGATAGGCCAATTTCTCTGTTACAGCTCTTTTTTCATGTGGACAGAAAAGGGTGTTTTGAGAAAAATATCGATCTTCCCGTCCTCTCTGGCTTTCAGAAGAGAGATGGGTTTGAAGTAGGATTTATTCAATAGGTATTCTGAGGAATGGGAATTCTTCTTGCTGTTGTAACCACTCTTTTATTAGTATTGCATGGAGGGGTTTCTTTTATACCTTCAGTATAAACAGGGAAGAAAGATGTACATCGGATTGATGTGATAGCGAAGTGCAAATCATGACAGGCATGTTATGACCTTGGGGGTGGGGATTAGAGTATTCCCCGATATATCACAAAAAAATCACATGTAGCTGTATTTACTCGTATCAAATATGGCCAATAGATACTTACGAAAGAGATATAGTGTAGAGTTCTTTTCGTGCTTTTTCAGCTGCATTTTTTATGTTCTCAATGGGGTCTTTTTCTCCTTGAGGAAAAAGAATTCCTCGAGAGGAATTTACAATTGCTCCTCTGCCATCATTGTAAAATGCTGTTTTTACATCTGCAGCGCTTCCTCCTTGTGCTCCATAACCAGGAATAAGAAATATTTGACCTGGCATTTCTGATCGTAATATTTTGATGTCATCAGGATGTGTAGCACCTACAACAGCACCTACGCTAGAAAAATCTGTATCTCCTGTATCCATGGTTCCGATTCGTGCTACTGCTCGAGCTACTTCTTCATGAAGGAGGCAATCACCAACCGGGAGGTCTTGGAATTCTCCAGAACTTGGGTTGCTCGTTTTTACGAGAACAAAAACACCTTTTTTATTTTGAGATGCTGTTTGTATAAATGGGATAATACCATCTTGTCCGAGGTATGGGGTGATAGTGAGGGCATCATAAGGAGTTTTAGCTCCCAAAAATGCTTCGGCATATCGCTCAGCAGTACTCCCGATATCATTTCGTTTTCCATCAGCAATAACATAGAGTTTCTGTTTTTTTGCTTCCTCACAAACACTTTCTAATGCGCGCCAACCATCTGATCCCCATATTTCAAAAAAAGCGAGATTCGGTTTTACACATGCACAATAGGGGGAAGCAGCATTGATAACCTCTTTTAAAAAGTCTTCTATTATTTGTGGAGGAGTTTTCCCCTTTGTAAATACTTCAGGGATACAATCGATGTGAGGATCAAGTCCAATACAGAGAGGAGATTTCTTTTTATGTATTTCGGAATGAAGAGCGTCTGCAAAGTTCAAAGTATGAGAAAAATTATTTATATTTTTTCATGTTCTTTGAAAAAAGTGAATTCTTCAGACTGAAAAAACGACAGATGTATTGACATAATACATAAACTAATGTAAAATATTGTACTTAAAGAAAAAAATAAATACTATGACAGCATCTATAACATATAACGTTTCAGCCATTTCTCATGTGCCTGTTATTCATTTTTCGGGGAAACTTGATGAATCTTCATGTGATTCCATATGTAAAGAAGTACAAGAGTTTTATTTTCAGAACAAAAATATGGATGGACTTGTTTTGGATTTTACGAGTCTTCATCAGATTAATTCGAAGGCCATCGGACATCTTATGAATCTTTCTGCTGATCTTACCGATGATGAGAAAAAATTGGTTATATCTGGATCATCTTCATCAAT
>JANTGK010000031.1 GCA_024762935.1 Candidatus Peregrinibacteria bacterium
TAGAGTGACTCTCCATAATCGAGATATATTTTCCCAACAGCAGTAGAGTCTTCTTCTGTAAGTTCCGGAACAATAGCCAAGGCCCGATTATGAGCATTTTTGGCCTGATCATATTTGCCCATATGGGCATACGTGAGTCCGATTCCATTGTAGCAAGATGCAACACCTGAGCTTTTATCTCCATAGAGTCTGAGGTCAATTTCAAGTGCTTTCCCATAACAATCAAGTGATTCTTGATAGTGTTTTAGCTCACGTTGAACACCTCCAATATTTTCATATGCAAGACCCACATGATACGAAGAATCCTTTAATTGGATATGATAAATGGCAAGTGCTGCCTGATAATGCTCGAGTGATTTTTCCAAATCACCTTTTGCACGAAAAATTCCTCCAAGATTATCATGAGTAACTGCCGTATCAACACTGTCAGTCCCGTAAAAAATGAGACCAATACCAAGTGCTCGCCGACAATGCTCAGCAGCTTCATCAAATTTTTTCTGAAAAAAGAGAATACTTCCGATATTATTGTGCAATGCAGACAGTACAGGATTTCTTCCTCCAAGAGCTTCAGTATTAATTTCGAGTGCTTTTTCAAAATAGAGCTGAGATTCGTCATATCTTTTCATCTGATAATGAAGGATTCCAAGTCGTGAATAATAAATAGCAGTACTGAGATGATCTTTCCCAAGTGTTGATATGCTTATTTGAAGTGCCTTATGAAATGCCTTGTCAGCACATTCATATTTTTTTAAACCCTGATATGCCCGACCAAGGTTGTCATAGGTAGCAGCAACACTCGGATGATCTTCTTCAAGAGCAATTATTAATACTTTTAGCGCTTGTTTATGGTATAAAATAGCGCTTTTGAAATTCTTTAAAGAATAATACATAAGCCCGAGACTGTTGTATGAAACTCCAATATGTGGATGATTTTTTCTCAAATGTTGGAGAATTGATTTCAGTGCTCTTTTTTGTCTCTCAAATGCTTCTTCATATTCTCCCTGAAGATACAACACATATCCATATTCATGCTGAATATTTGCGTAGATTTCATTTTTTTGACCAAACTCCTTTTGATGCAGTTCTAATGCCTGATTATACACACTCTTTGCCTTATCAAATAAACAAAAGTTTTCATATATTTTTCCAAGCGTCATCAAAAGGAATACTTCTTCATCTGGTGAGTATTCATTCATTTCTTTCATTTTCTGTATTCCCGAGAGAACAGTATTCTTAATAGTATCAATATGATTTGTTCGAAGTGATTTGTTAATATCGGTAAATGTTTCCCCAAAAGTTGTATCTTTGACTTTTTTGAGTTTTTCTAATACATCCTCATTTTTTTTCACCTGCTTTTTAATGCGAGAAAACAATGTAATCAATATTTCTCGGGTACATTCGTCTATTTTATCTTCATTGTACAAAGAGTGTAACTTTCTCTCTCGTTCTTCATCAGGCAGGAGAATAAGGGCCTGCAGGTGTTTGTTGTAAGATTCACTCGGGGCACTAAGAATCACCTTATTTAATGATTTAATGTATGTATTGTAGCTTCCACCGTTATACCCCTCAACATGATGATATTTTCTATTTAAGCTCACGACACTCTCTTGCACATAGTCTTTATGTGCTTTCCTTTTTTTCAAGTACTCATTCAATTTATTCATCAGGATTCCGTAAATCGCCAATGCAAGACAGAGGCCAAAAATGGCGAAGAGAAACCCTGCATTCTCAGCATAAATTTCTACGCGATCACCAAAAGTGATATTAGCTTGTGCTCCTGTGCTGACTGATAAATTATCCATATCAAATGATTATACCATTTTATGTGTGTTTATGAAAGAAAACTGATGTTTTTTTTCTGATGTGCATCAGAGATTCCATAAAAAAAAGTCAAGAATCTCTTTTCTTAATGAAAATCTGAAATACAAGACGACTCTGTACTTCTTTTCAAATACGCAGAAATGGTGGGTACTATACATAAATACAGTACTCACCAATGTTTTTTCTTCTACAAATACACCCTTTCTCTGTGTGAGAAAAGTTTTACTCTTTATGAAAGAGCGCTCTCACTTTTGCCCCTTCTGTTTCAATAATATGCTTTTTGCTCTCTTCTCGCATTTTTTTCATCAGGGGCATACCTGCCACATAATCATCCATCCATTTTTTTGCAAAGTCTCCACTTTCGATATTTTTGAGAGTTTCCTTCATAATTGCTTTCATAGCGGGATTATTCACTTTATCTTCAAAGCATCTTCCTCCAAATTCTGCTGTGTTCGAGACCACGTCATACATGTGTTCAATACCTCCCTCATAAATGAGGTCCACAATAAGTTTTAATTCATGGAGGCATTCAAAATATGCCATTTCTGGTGGGTACCCAGCTTCAGTGAGGGTTTCAAATCCTGCTTTAATGAGTCCAACAGTACCACCACAGAGCACAGCCTGTTCCCCAAAGAGGTCTTCATAGGTTTCATCTCCAAAACTACATTCCAAGACTCCCGCACGAGTAAAGTGCATTGCATGCGCCATTGCAAGGGCTGTATCTTTCGCAGTTCCACTCGCATCTGCATCAATAGCAATAAGCGCTGGAACACCAAAACCCTTTTGATATTCTTTTAACTCTTCCGTTCCAGGAGCTTTTGGTGCCACCATAATCACATCAACTCCTGCAGGAGGAGTAATACGATTAAAAATAATGTTAAACCCATGAGAAAAACTGAGTGTTTTTCCAGGAGTGAGATGGGGGAGAATATCACGTTCATAGACGGTCTTTTGAATCTCGTCAGGAAGAAGGATATGAACAATATCGCCTTTTGCAGCTGCATCAGCAATACTCATGGTTTCGATACCATCTTTTTGTGCACACGTATCACTTGGGCCGTTTTCACGACACCCAACGACAACATCTATTCCAGAACTATGAAGCATAATTGCCTGTGCTCGTCCTTGTGCACCATAGCCAATAATAGCAATCGTTTTGCCTTGAAGAGCATCAACACTCGCATCTTTTTCAGTAAGGAGTTTCATTGTTTGGGGAGAAAAATCTCATAGATTCTGCCAACTTCCTTGAGGGAGGGCAAGATGAAAGGTTCATTATCTTATTGTCCGTCGAATACTCTTATCAATACGTGTGAGAACTTCGTAGGGTATGGTTCCCGTTTTTTCTGCAATATTTTTTACGGAATTTCTATCAGCCGTCGATTCACTGATAACTATTATTTCATCACCCACTTGTACATCAGTATTATTTGTATCAAAACACGTAAGATTCATGCATACTCTTCCGACAATCGGAAGGAACTTTTTTTTGTATTTCAAATATCCACAGTTGCTCAATTTTCTATCAAGCGCTTCATGATACCCAATAGGGATCACTCCAATATTCATTTTGTTCTTTGCTCTAAAGCTGCAATTGTAACTCACTCCCTCACCAGGCTCTACATGCTGAATATTTGTAACAGTAGAAACGAGTCGAATAATAGGTTGTAACTGAGACAGCTCTTTATGCTTCGGATCTCTTTCTAAAAGAGGATTAAAACCATACAAAGCGATTCCAGGGCGCACCGCATTGATTCGCTCATCTGTTGTTTTTAAGCATCCGGCCGAGTTTCCAAGGTGAACAAATTTTGGAAAAAAACCGGCTCTATTAATCATGTCTAAACACTCTGTAAAACGCTCCTCCTGAAGTGTGGTATAGCTATTTGTCTCTCCGTCGGCATCTGCGAAATGTGAAAAGACACCATCAACATGTATATGAGAATGCTTCTGTAAAAGGTGTAATACCTCTGGTAAATCTTTTATTTGAAATCCTTCACGGTTCATTCCTGTATTGAGCGCTAAATGAATCGATACCCTATCTTTCATTTCAATAGCCGCTCGCAAGACATCTCTATTGGCGATGGCGAGTGAAAGGTTCGACCAATACATATGCCGGAGATTTTCAGGAAGATTTGGACCCAAAACAAGCACAGGACACTGTTTCTCTTTCCAGATTTGTGTTGCCTCGTAATAACTATCGACCGCAATGTAGGGGAAGTCATACGATGACAAAATGCGCATTATTTCTGGAAGACCATGCCCGTATGCATTAGACTTGAGAACAGGGAAAAGATTTCGTCCCTCATTTTTTTTTGTAAGCAGCTCAATGTTTTGCTGCAAACGATTAGCAAAAAGTTCAACCCGATTTAGGGTTTGTAGTCTTTTTCGAAAGGGGATGAGATTCTTGATGAACATGACCCCAGAATACTCTTTTTCTAAAAAATCTTAAAGTGATGAGGTATGTTCACTATTCCAGTTTCTGTACTACTAAATCACAGAAAGACACCCTTGCAATACTCTAATATAAATATCTTCTTTACTCTTGTACGATTACATCATATCCATGTTCTGTATTTGAAAGGAGGAGCCCATCATTCTCTTGCAAAACAATGATGCCAGATTGACCCGGCAAAACCACCTGAGTCTCTTCGTCTGCCAAAAGGACGACCTCATTCATATCCGCTTTATTAATCCATAACTCATTTTCTAACCATGGATATGGCCCCATATTTTTAATTCTCAGAGCCATAAATCCATCTTGAGGAGAAGGGAGGAGTTCCTGAATTTCTGCTGCTCCAGACATTCCCCAATCAATTTTGCTGATCTTATTATTTTTTTCTTCAATGTATCCATAATAAGGGTGGAAGACATCTGTACTACTACCAAGAAAACTGATGACGAGTCCATTTCCAATTCTCTCTACTTTGAGTTCATCGATAATCTTCAGCTGAGAAAGATCAGATAAAAAAGTGTTCCCCCCTGGAATATCTAAAAAATATTGTTGTAAGATTTCAAAGTCTTTTGTGCGAATAATATGATAGAGAAAATCCGGAGAGGTTTTACTGATTTCATTCATTAAGATACTTGCAGAAGCATCGACTTGCCCGTACGTCTCGTCTATTTTTGTATTTTGTGTCTGAAGAATATATCCACCCACAAAAACAATTCCAACAGCTACAAAAAGTGCAGATGTTCGTACAAGAATAGAAACAACATCGGTAAAACGTTCTTTGGAAATCAGAAGAATATGAAAAAATCTATTTATAATACACTTTTTATAATGAACAATCAAGTCATTTCCCTTTAATGAGAGGTATTCCTATAAATTAGTATGAAATTTTTAAAAATACAGGTAGTATGCCCTTGATTTTTTTTAGCAGATGCTTAGGGGAACATTTACCGCACTTATTACGCCATTTACAGAAAGGGGTGATTTTGATCGATCTGCATTTCGGAAAATCATAGAGGAACAAATTGCTGCAGGTATAGATGGGGTTGTTGCTATTGGGACCACTGGTGAGAGCCCCACGGTTACTCATGATGAAAATATTCAAATTGTTGAATATGCTGTAGATATTGTTCATGGACGAACAAAAGTTATCGCTGGAACCGGAAGTAATTCGACAAAAGAGGCCATCGATATGACAAAAAAAGCAGCTCGTGTTGGAGCAGACGCCGCTATGATTGTTTGTCCATATTACAATAAGCCGACGCAAGAAGGGCTCTATTTACATTTTAAGACCATTGCAGAAGAGGTGCCTGAAATTCCGCAAATTCTCTACAATGTTCCAGGTCGAACTGGTGTGAATCTTCTTCCAGAAACAACACTTCGTCTCTCTCAGATTCCAAATATCATTGCCCTAAAAGATGCCACTGGCTCCCGAGAACATCTCCACATTCTTGAGGGAAAACTCCCCGAATATTTCTCAATCTTGTGTGGTGAAGAAACACTCACAGTAGACTTTATAAAAGCAGGAGCACATGGTGTCATCTCTGTGGCGAGCAATCTTTATCCACAAATAGTAAAAGCAATGGTTGATGCAGCCCTTTCGAATGACTTTAATACAGCAGAAAAAATAAATGCTGAGGAGATGGATTTCTACAAAGCATGTTTCTGTGAATCAAATCCCATTCCCATAAAAACAATGATGTCCATGGCAGGGAAGTGTGAAGAAGTATTCCGCCTCCCTCTCTGTAACATATCTCCAGAAAACAGAAAACGTGTACAAAATTTTGTTTAGGGCAAAAACCCCCCAGAAAAGGCTTTTTTATACATGCATTCCTGTTTCACCATATCTCCAAAGAGAATCCAAATAAAAAAACAGGTGACATTTTTTAATTGTTCATTCATCAAAAATATTGGCATACTGGCAAGGATTTTTTAGTATCGATGGATCCACTCATGCTCGAACGAGTCAGTAAAATAGAAGAGATAAAAAAACTCGGAATTCCAGCCTATGCTGTAAGTTTTAACGAATCAACAACAACCGTTGATATCCAAAAAAATTCAAAGGAATCAGACTTCAGACAAGTTGATGAAATTCAGGCAGACCCAAAAAATTCTATCAAGTTAGCAGGGCGACTAATGACGTTTCGTGAGCATGGAAAAATTTCATTTGGAACCATTCAAGATGAATGTGGAAAAATACAAGTTTGTTTTCTGCGGGGATTTACAAAAATAGAAGGTATTGATTCTGATGATGGAAAAGTTTATGAACATTTTTGGAAAAAACTTATTGATCTTGGTGATTATCTGGGAGTGACTGGCGACCTCTTTAAAACAAAACATGGCGAAACAACAATTCTTGTTCATTCATTAACATTCCTCAGTAAAGCCATTCGACCGCTTCCAGAAAAATGGCATGGAATCGTTGGTCAAGAAAATTGCTATCGAGAACGAAATCTTGATCTTATCTCAAATCCAGAAACACGTGATCGTTTTACAAAACGATCAGCGATAGTACGTGAAATCCGAAACTTTTTTTATGATAAAAAATTTCATGAAGTCGAAACACGTACTCTACAGCCACAAGCAGGGGGAGCAATGGCAAAAGTCTTCACAACTCACCACAACGCTTTAGACCATGACTTTGTCTTGAGAATTGCCCTTGAACTCGATCTAAAAATGACACTCAGTGGTGGATTCGATCGCATTTTCGAAATCGGAAAAAACTTTAGAAATGAAGGCACAGACCCCTCACATCTTCAGGAGTTCACCATGATTGAATGGTATGCTGCCTATGATACCCTCGATCTCCATGAAAAATGGATTGAGGAGCTTTTTGGAAATATTTGCAAAAATGTATTTCATAAAACAGTATTTGAAATTCTTGACAAGAACGAAAACCCAGTAACAGTCGATTTTTCAAAACCATTTCAAAAAGTATCGTTTTCAGATCTCCTCAAGAAATATGCAAATATTGATATGAGCACTATCTCTGATGATGACCTCAGAAAAAAAGCAAAAATACTTGATATCGAACATATCCAATCAAGATCACGAGGGAATCTTCTTGATGATATTTACAAAAAAACAGCACGACCTCATTTACTGCAGCCAACATTTGTGGTCAATTGGCCATCTGAGCTAAAACCACTCGCAAAACCAAATACCGATGGGACATCTGCTGTTTCTCAGCTTCTCATTGCTGGTTGGGAGGTGACGAATGGATACAACGAACTTATTGATCCCATCCTCCAGCGAAAACTTTTAGAAAATCAACAAAAAGCTCGATCTGGTGGTGATGAAGAAGCCATGGAGGTCGATGAAGTGTTTCTAAAAGCTATGGAACATGGTTTTCCTCCTATGACAGGGAATGCTATTGGTATAGATCGTCTCTGTGCCCTTTTATCCGGCATGCCAAACCTTCGTGATGTCATCCTTTTTCCAACCATGAAACCTGTATCAGGAAACACAGATCAGGAAGCAAGGAATATCGAACAGAAAGAGGAAGTGCAACAATTACAACAAGCAGAGGATAAAAATGTCGATACAGAGCAACCTCTTCCCGATGGAGCACGAAAATTTGTAGCTGTCCTAAATAAGAAGGTAGAACTGGGCAAACTCATGAATGCACTCGGTCATATGTCAGCCGGTATTTCTGGGATGAATCCGGCAGAAAAACAATTTTTAGAGTATCGAGATGCAGATCAAGGAATTCATCCGCATGTTTCACACTTTCCCTTTATTATTCTTCGGGCGGATAATTCTAATAAGCTGAGAACACTCCGCAAAGCAGCAAAAGATGCTGGAATCACCTGTACAGATTTTACAAATACCATGACGGTCGGGACCTCCGCTGCACAATTACAAGCAACAAAAAATACTCCTGAACAAGACCTCGAATACTTTGGAGTATGTCTCTTTGGAGATTCAGAAAAAATAGACCCCCTTACAAAAAAGTTTTCCCTCTGGAGATAATGAATCAAAAATTTTCTCTCAAAGATCATCTCTTTAATAGAGAAAAAATTGAGTATCTTTCTCGGTTAATTACTCAGACATATCCAAGCTTCAAGAGTTCCTCTTTTATACAGGAGGTCTGTGAGAAATTTCCCGAGCAAGAGCTAAAACAAAGAATTGAACATATTCAAAATTCACTGAAGGTATATCTTCCAGATAATTTTCCAAAAGCTATTGAGATTCTTCTTCGTTCACTTCCAGCTGAATGTGACCCCAACAAAACAGATGATGACTTTGGGGATTTTATTTTCTCTCCCTATTCAGAGTATGTGGCAAAATATGGATGCACAAAAAAATATCTTTCACTCTCATTTGCAGCTCTCGAAGAAATAACAAAACGATTTTCTGTGGAATGGGCCATCCGACCATTTCTTGAGAAATTTCCGGACGAAACAATCATTCAAATTCAAAAATGGACACACCATACACATTATCATGTTCGTCGCCTTGCCTCTGAAGGAATCCGTCCTCATCTTCCGTGGGGAAAAAAGATTGATATTCCGTTTAGTACTATCATTGCAGTCTTAAATAATCTCTATGATGATAACACCCGTTTTGTTACTCGATCAGTAGCAAATACACTCAACGATATCTCCAAAAAAAAACCTGATATTGTTCTCACATCACTCCAGAAATGGAAAACAGCAGAGAAACAAAGCTCAACAGAAATGGACTTTATTATAAAACACGCAACAAGAACACTCGTGAAAAAAGGACATCATCAAACCCTTATTTTTTTAGGATTCTCTCCAAATCCAAAGGTGGTAACAACCCAGCTAAAACTCAAAAATTCATCAGTCTTGGTGGGGGAGTCATTACAATTCTCCTTCTCTGTTACCGCAGAACAAGACGAAAACCTCATTATCGATTACTCCCTTTCTTTTCCTGATGCATCGGGAAAACCTCATCCGAAAGTTTTTAAAATAAAGAATGTATTCCTGCACAAAGGGGAGAAAATACACATAGAAAAAAAACATCCCCTGAGAATCATGACGACTAAAAAATTGTACCCAGGAGAGTATCTTTTAAAAATTATAATAAATGGAAAAATTTCGTGTGAAGAAAAGTTTACCCTTTTTTATGAGTACCCATGAAAATACTCAAAACTCTCTCACAATTACACACTTGGCTTTCTCAAAACCCTCATCCATCCTTTGTCCCCACTATGGGAGCACTGCATGCGGGCCACCTCTCACTCGTAAAAAAGGCAAAACAATCTACGAAGCCCGTTTTAGTTTCTGTATTTGTCAATCCGGCACAATTTGGTCCAGATGAAGATTTTCAGACATACCCACGCGATGAGAAAAAAGATGCAAAGCTTTTAGAATCAGCTGGGGCAGATGCTGTGTGGTTTCCGACAGAAGAAGATATTTATCCAGATGGAAAGAGGCCAAAAATTCTACATCTACCAGATATATTTTCTGAACTGGAAGGAAGAGAGAGACCGGGTCATTTCTTAGGAGTCGCTCAAGTAATTACACGGTTATTCTCTCTGGTAAAGCCTTCAAAAGCATTTTTTGGACAAAAAGACTATCAACAAACAATTCTCATGCATTGGTTTGTGGAAGAGTTAAACATTCCAACAGCAATTGTCATCTGCCCTATTGTACGTGAACAAAATGGACTAGCGATGTCGAGTCGAAATGAATATCTTTCTCCTCAGGAGCGAGAGGCAGCAGCAGTGCTTTCTCAAAGTCTGTTTCTCGCAGAATCTGCGTTTAAAGAGGGGAATACAGATATAAAATACATTCTTTCAAAAGCACGGAATCTGATTAAAAAACAACGAGAGGTTAAAAAAATTGATTACCTCGAAATCCGCGATGCAGGCACATTAGCACCTATTTCAAAAATTACTAGACCAGCAGTCATCCTCTTGGTAGCACGAATCGGAAAAGTACGACTGTTAGATAATATTATCCTCAGTAGAAAATATATGAAATGAGCATCTATCCTTGCAGCTCTCTTTCTTCTTAAGGCATTAATCTTTAATCTGCCGCAGGCACTGTGTCTCACTTTTCCTTCTTTTTATCGTGTCTTTCAGTAAAGTCACGGACAAAAATCGAAACAATTGTTGCTACTGGAACCGCGAGAATCATACCAAGAACAGGATTGATAAACTGAGGAAAACTCGCACCAGTAATGAGGGCAAGGAGTGTGACGATTGGCGGAAGTCCAACCGCTTTTTTCATAACCATGGGAATAATAAAATTTCCTTCAGTAAACTGCAAAACAGCATAAAAGATAATCAGCGCCAGACCAGATGTAAATGAATCACTAAATGCAATCGGTGCTGAAATAATAAACGAAATAGCAGGTCCGACATATGGAATAAACTCAGCTATGCCAAATACCATTGCAAGAGTGAGAGCATACGGTATTCCCATAATAAAAAAGAATGCAAAGGCAATACTACCAATAATAAAAAAGAGAAGAATCTGTCCATGAACCCATTCTCCAATCTTTTTCTGAACGAGCATCATTTTTTCTGTGAGATACCCTTGATACTGAACAGGAAAGAGAGAATGAAAAAAATCGCTCATATTATTTCGATCGACCACCAAAAAGAATGTAATCAAAAGAACAAGTATAAAATTAAATACTGCTCCTATCGTACTGGAAACAATAGCAAAGCCTTTTTCTGCAAAATCTGAGAGATTTCCAGCAATACTCTGAATATTTGTACTGATAACAGCAAATATTTGTTCCGAATTGATTTGATCAAGAAGAGAACTTAATGACTGGTACAAGTTTTGTATCATTTGTGAATCAGATTGAGCTAAATGACTCAGCAATGAGCGTACTGGACTATCGTTATTAGAAGTAAAGGTGATAAATTGATTACCAATTTCAATAAGCTGTTCTACAACCGCAGGAATAACGGTTCCAATAACAATTGTTAAAAAACCAAGAACAAGAATAAACAAGAGGATAATACCAAAAACTCGGGAGAGACCCCATCTCTCTAAACGATTAACAGCAGGATCAAAAGCCGCTGAAAGGAAGAGGGAAACCAAAAATATAACAACAATATCAACGAGCTCAATAGCAATTTTACTCAAGAGAATAACTCCAAAAACAACAAGAGCGCCTTTAAAAACTGATATTGTTGAAATATTAATCGTTATTTCTTGATTATCCCGAAGCACTGATTTTTTTTCCTGAGGAGGTTCTGAATAGTTATCTAATTGTTGCTTTCTTTTTTCTAACTCATCCTTCCATTGTCTCCAACGTTTATTAGCGTTTTTTATGGTCTCAGTAAGTTTCTTTTTCATAAGAATGTAAAAAATTAAGCAAAATTATGCCCCTGTTGATGTCACGAGTGAAATAACAATATCAACAATGATCCATGCCATGAGAATGACAACAAAACCAATAAGAGCTGAAGTTATTGTTGTTTTTCCACTTTCTTTATCCTCTGAAATGGCACCAAAAATATACTGAAACCCACCATACATCACAAGAATAACAGCCAAAATCCCTCCAATACTCAGTAAAAACTGAATAATATGGAGCAAAAAATTTATAATGTCATTCCATGTAAAATTCCCAGTACGAAACTGCTCCCACATGTCTGTAGGAATAATGGCATATTCAACCGCTTTTGCCGGGAGAGGGATAAAGAATGCCAAGAGCGCTAATATCGCTTTTTTCATGGATTCTAGTGTATAGTCTTTTTCATGGAAAAGGCAACAGATACCACTGGCTTTCAGCAACGATGCAAAACAATTCTTGGAAATCAATATTCCAAATTTCAAGAGGCACAGAGCTCTCCACTCCCCAAAATCATACGTGTAAATACTCTTCGAAATTCCGTTGAACAATTTTTAAAGTGGAGTGCCAAAAATCATCCCGATTGGGAACTTACCCCTCATATCTTCGGAAAAGGGATTTTTGCTATCAATCGTGAAAGCCATACGATTCCCCTCGGAAAAACTCTCGGACACCTTCAGGGGAGATTCTACATACAAGAGGCGAGTAGCTGTCTGCCTCCACTTGCCCTCAACATTAAGCCAGGGCAAAAAGTACTCGATATTGCTTCAGCACCAGGGAGTAAAACAACACAAATCGCAGCCCTTATGAAAGGAGAAGGGCTTTTAGTAGCAAATGAGTTTTCAGCAAGTCGAGCAAAAATACTTGCCTACAATCTTCAAAAATGCGGAGTGTCAAATGTTGCTCTCACACATTTCTCTGGTGAAAAATTTGGAAGATCAACCCCCAAGTTCTTTGAGCGTATCCTTGTTGATGCTCCTTGTACTGGAGAGGGGACAGCAAGAAAAGATTCAGATGCCCTTACAAACTGGTCAGAAAAAAGAATCTGTACGGCTGCTAAACTTCAAAAATCATTAATTCTTTCTGCATTTGAATCTCTTGTACCGGGGGGAGCCCTTACATATTCCACCTGTACTCTTGGTCCAGAAGAAAACGAAGAAGTAGTAGAATTTTTAGTGGAGTCTTTCCCACAAGAGGCTGAAGTGATTGACCTTTCCACGCTCTTTCCAGGAGCCGAGAAGGCAAAAGGACTTTCATCTTTTGAAAAAAAGAATTTTCCAAATGGGAAGAAAATGCTGAGGATTTGGCCACACCTTTTTAATTCAGAAGGTTTTTTTGTGGCATCGCTTCGCAAACGTTCTGCTTCATTAGACAAAATTGAACATCAAATAAAAAGAGGAAAATACAAAAATAATCTACCTCATAGAAAACCTGCAAAAAAACGATTTGTACTCCACGGAAAAGAGAGACCACTAAATCCAGGAACGTTCCTTCGACAAAAAGATTCCACAACAGAGTTTGTCCGGAGTGTATTTGCAGATGAGTATGGGTTCCTCTTACCAACACCATCAAATTTCTTCAGAAAAAATGCAGATATTTGGCTTCTGCCAAACGGATCAGAAGAAATTCTTCCTGCAATCCGGTTTGATAGAGTAGGGATTCGCCTCGGGAAAATAGTACCCTGTTCAAAAAAAAGCATGAGGAACACTTTTCGTCTCTCTCATGAATGTGTATTGGCACTTGGGAAATTTTTTTCCGGCTCAAGAGTTCAAAATATTTCTTTTCCGCAAGCACAAAAATTCTTACAAGGAGTTAATATTGATCCCGTTATTCCTGATGCACCAAAAGGCGATCTGGTTCTTTTGTATGAGGGTCTTCCTCTTGGATTGGTGAAAAACCTCGGAAATATATGGAAAAACAATCTTCCGAGAAATTTTGTAATACCAGAGGTGTATTAAGTCAATTTAGGCTCATCCTCTCCGCACTTCGTCTTCACGAGGAGGTACGACGAAGTGATCTAGACAATGAAACATTTGCAGAGAATTATATCACCACCCTCTTTTGCAAAGAGGTGCACCCACCGCATCTATCTCCCCCTTTTTTAAAGGGGGACTAAGGGGGATTTTTTAAACCATTGCGAAGCATCCTTTTCTTCCCCCTCTTATGCCAAGAGGGGGATTAAGGGG
>JANTGK010000032.1 GCA_024762935.1 Candidatus Peregrinibacteria bacterium
ATTTGTAATTTGTAATTTGTAATTTGTAATTTGTAATTTGTAATTTGTAATTTGTAATTTGTAATTTGTAATTTGTAATTTGTAATTTGTAATTTGTTCCTATTCCCCCTACCGATACATTCCTGCCTCTTCCGGAGCATCACCAAGAGATTCTTTCGAATAGGTTCTCCAATCAATTCCCCGAGACTCATCAATAAACCTATTCTGCGCCCCAGGTTTTTTATGATCTTGGGCAAAAATTTGTTGAGCCTCTAATAGAACGTTATTCAGTCCCGTCTTACTCTTCCCCGATAAGACTTTATCGATTACATACGGGAGGGCATCTAAAAGCTGAAAACCATCAGTAATAGAAGCATCAGAAAATCCTTTAATATACCCATATCTATTCTCAATTTTTTGGATAATGGGAGGGATTTTTGCAGGATCATTCAGGTCTTGTCCAATAAAATCGAACACCTCTGGGTCAAGGGCTCGAATGATTCGATTACCTCTTTCAATCATTTCTCTCGTAGTGAGGGCGTCATCACTCATATATAAGTTTTCTGAAGTAATTCGAGAAGGATTATCAAGCTCGTACTTATTCAACTTATGATAGCTCTCATTAGTAACATTCCCGGAAACAATAGTATTATATGTTGCTGTAAAACTCAGATGGCGAGAAACTTCTGATTGTAAATCTTTCTCCGAATATCGATCGGTATTTCGGGCAAGGCTCGTAATGTATGTGAGCTGACCATTCGTCATATTTGGATATGCCGTAAGAGGCATTGCTGTGTCACCGCTAAAACCTTTTTTTAACATCTGTTTGGCGCTATTAACATCTCCGACAGCAAAGACAGTAGTGGACCAGTCATGATCCCAACTTTTTTGTTTTTCTGAGGCACTTTTTAATGTTCGTTGGCGGACTCCTTTATCTGCCATAATCGTCACCATATACCAATCGATAAAACTCGGGGGATACGTCCCGGTGATGTGATCAGGAGGGAATCGCTCCGCAATAGAACGCACTTCTTCTAGTCGAGGTTTTTTAAAGTAAAACCAATCAAGAGATGGATATATATTCAGATGTTGTGAATCGAGATAATTAATGCGGTCCATACTCAGTATCCCATGATGAACCCCCTGCAACATATACCAAAAGACACTCTCTGGATTACTTTTGCCCTGCTGAATACAACCTTCCACAAATGCTTCAAATCGCTGGGGATCAACATTTTCTCCACGCCGCTTTTGTGCCAGCATCGACTCAATAACCCCTCCCATATTGGCAACATTCGTTGATAAATCGCCTTCATATTTTTGCTTTTCACTCTGAAAACTACTGCTATTTGTTCTATCAGTCTCTCGAAAGTAATCGTTATCATAGAGTACCGCACACGCTCTCTGAAGTTTTATTTTAAGAGTATTAAGATCATCACCATCGGAATCTAAAATTTTAACCCCACTTCCGACACGTTCTAAAGCTCTCCAAATACGCTTATCATACCAATCTATCTGACCTCTCTTTGAAAGAACATTTAAGCAAGCCTTTAGCTCATCTTGGTTTCTCGTCTCTCCAACACGATCCATCACCTGCCATCCATCTTTGTTATCAAGACCTTTTTCATAATTACTCACTTCTTCGGCTTCTGCTTCTTCAGCCTTATTGTCATATTCATTTGCCAAATTTGGAACCAATTTATCAAAAATTGATTTTCCCACTTTTCCGGTCCGAAGTTTTGAATTTCGTTGATGACGTCTTTTAATATACTCTGTACCAGTTTCCCATATACTTCCCAAATCTGCGAGAGAAAGAAACGTGGTATTATTCCACAATTCTTGAAAAATACCAAACTCTGGCTGCTGGGCTTCTGCAATGGCAATGAGGGCATTATCTGCATTTTTATTTAATTCTTTAAGAAGCTCCATAATACCTTTTTCATACTCCTCATCAGTTAATGGAGATGCCAACCGATCTATTATTCCACTAAGATTATCCTCTATATTTTGTAAAAATTCTTGTTTTCCAGTAGCAGGAACCTGGGACTCTCTAATACTCGTAAGACTTTTTCCGAGGCGATCAATTTGAATTTGGATCTCATCCTGTTGATTCTTCTTGATTTGTGGAGAAAAGAAAACATCTACTTTGTGCCCTGGGATATCATGTCGAGCATATTTTTTCTGAAAAAACCCGGCATGAACTGTTTTTTCTGCAAAAGCATCACTATAGCTCTGGAGTTTTTCATCTGCTAAAAATTCACGAAAAAGTTCTTGTGGACCTTGCCACAAAATTTTCTGCATTTCCTCGTGATCGCCTGCCATCAGGTATGCAAAAAGTTCATCTGGAAACTTTCTATTATCAGCAATACCAGCAGTTTTACAAAACATTTCACGAAATTCTTTCCATTGCGGATATTCTGTTTTTAATCGATGAAAAAGCTCTTTCGAAAACTTCTTTTCATTCGCTGCATCAAGGGTATGGAATCCTTCATGACGAAGTGATATTTCTAAATCATCATCTTTTGCATCCCAGTCCTGCTCACGCACATGGATTTCAAAAGAACCATTTTTTATGAGAACAATAGCTTTTTCCTCTTTTCCATGTTGTTTCTCAAACTCAGTATCTGACATCTTCTGAAGTACTGCTTTTCCATTTGCATTGGTAAGCGATGCAATAGTCTCCATTATTTCATCTGTGAGCGGTTGTTTTGAAGTAATCCAATCTGCAAATTTTTGAAGATTTACTTTCTGTTCGTCCTCAATAACGTCAATCTGCTCGAAATACGTCCCTGCCAAAGATTCACACTGTGGCAAAACAGCAGGGGGAAATTGCTCAATATCTGACATGTCCATTTTCTCAATGGCACTAATCTTCTCTTCCGCAACCCGAAGAGCATCCTTTAGTGCAGACGAAACTTCATGTGGTGAATTCCCCTCACTGAATTTCTTCTCTATTCCGAGAGTCTCTTCAAGAGATTGAAGTACATGGAAGTAATCCATGTGATTCAAGGTATCTATATCACCATTCTGAGACTGAGAAAGATGTGACACATCAGAAAAGAGTCGATGCGTTCGGTGAATATTTTCAAAAAGATCAGGGTTTTTTTTAATCTCTGTATTTTTTAAAAGGTGATCTAAACGATGAGCAATTTCCTCAGCCTTTTGAATTTCAGGAATAAGTGGCTGTATAATTTTTTGAAGAACCTCCTCTGATTCATCTTTTTTATCCCGGAGTACCTCACGAGAAACACCCTTTGACTGATAGTAATCAGCTGCCGTTCCCGTTACGTATGAACTAACACCCAGAAGTTCGTTTTCAATAATTTTCAGGAGTGATTTTTCTAGATTTCCATTTGAATCCACAAATTGTCGTGCGAAAGACTCAGGATGCTGTTCATACCAGACCAACAGAGACTCTCTTTCCTGAGGAGAAACCCCATAAGCCTCAAGAGCTTTTTTCAAAAAACTCTCCTCTCCCATAAATATAATTTCTGATGCCGGAGCAAGTGTTTGTATGATTTCAGACGCCTTTCGCAACGGAATATTATGTTTTTCTGCCCAGGCATGGATAACAGTATACGAATATATTTCTGGCGTATCACCGTGAGAAAGGGCTTCGATAATTTCTTTTCCTTCAACATTCGCCTGGTCAGCAATCTCTCTTATTTCACCAATAATGGCATCAAATCGCTCATCCTCGTGCATCTCCAGATATGGTCTGAGCTCTTGTTGAAGGTACTCTCTATTCTCCTCATAATCGGTTTTTACTGATCGTGCCTCATTATCAATAGTGTTTGAATACTCAATAAGTGCAGTGATGACTTTTCTACTATTTTCTGCCCCTTGCTCATCATGCACGTCTGAGAGATCCTGATCGTGAAGAGCATCAAGAATCTCTCGTCCACTTTTATGTTCGAGTATATATCCACAGAGTATTTCTGCTCTGTGCAATGATAATTCGATTGTTTTCACAAAAAGAGTCTCGGCATCTTCTCCAATTTTTTCGGAATTTTCATTCCCCGAATATGATTCGAGCCATGCTTTTTTTATTTCTGGATGGAATACTTGAGAGAACACTTCGACCTGCCTCCGTAAGCGAGGAAGGACATCCTCTAAAAAACTCCTGGCCCCCATCTCAATTCCATTATGAATACTTTCTTGAATTTCTTTCTGAATCTCCAGATATATTGCCTGTTTTCGTTCTGCATATTTTTTTTCATCAAGACTCTGCATACCCATTAGCTCTTTTCGCTGCTCCCTGTGCGCATTCTCAGCACTTTTCAAAACCTCATCGCTTAACCCTGCTTTTTTAATAATCCGAATCATCTCCTGCATTTCATCTTTGACCCGATGAGAATCCCTATTTCTTTGATCATCGTCAAGCGATGTAAATTCATTTTTTCTTTTTTCTTCTGCAGCTATTCCCCATGACATGCGGTTATCATGAGCTACTTCTTCTGCGCTCTCGGTAGTATTAGTTATCTCGCTCCTCTGAGAAATTTCTAAAGCCTCTCGCGATATTCGAAAAACATCTTTTCCAAATTTGAGTGAGATCTCGTCAAGAATATCTGGAGTGAGTTCATTTTGAAGATACTTCTGCGCAGCAGATTTTTTTGAACGAGGAGGATGAGAAAAGAGCGCAAAAAATGTCCGAGAGTCTTTTTCTGAAAAAGAACTCAAGAGCTTTTTTATGGGAACCTTCATAATAAGATCCCAATCCTCATTCAGAAGGGTTTTTTTTTGAGAAAGAAGTGAAAAAACCTCTTTCACTTGAGAAGCTTCTTTCTGTTTTTTTTCTTCTTGCCCTTTGGAAAATGACAAAACATCAGACCCTTCTTGTTCGGTAATATCAGGTGTTTCTTCGACTTTTCTCGTTTGCTCCCAGAGAACCAATGCATCTACCCTCTTGTTTGTTTGTTCATCTGAAATATATTTTTTTAAATGTCTCCCAATATGATTTCGGATAAAAGACTCTATCCCTTCGGGTGGATCATCTTGCTGAGAAAGCTCCCAAATCCAATCAAAATACCGTCTCATGGGGCTTCTGCGTTCGTTCCCAGTCCACTTTTCATTCGCTTCCTGTACAACTCCTTTTGCAGGAGTTCCTAATAACGTATCAACGTAGCTTTTTGGATTCACGTCTTTTCTCTGAATGAGCTCAAAAACCTGTTCTTTATTCCGCTGCTGCTTCTTTTCAAAATAAGTATCAATTTCATCCCGAAGAATTCCATCTCTTTTTGCATTTCTCAGGATATCTTCCTCGCGTGTTTCAAGTTCAGTTTTTGAACTCTTCTTCAACAAGAATTGAACTTCCGTCTTCTTTTTTTTCTCATCCAATTCCCTATTTTCTTGAATCGTTTCTGTAGTAAGGCCACTGGTATCATCTTTATCAACAAAAACACACCTTCTTTCCCAGAAAAAACTTCTTTTTTCAGAACCGGAAAAGAGGAGGGGATTCATCACTTCTGAAGGCATAAAAATATATATTTATTATGCACAAATTTCATAAAAATATCAATGTCTAAAATTCTTCACTGATTCCTTTCTTATTTTTGTCACAAGAGAGGAGTAAAAATAAATTCAAAAAATCAACAAAAAATGGTATACTCAATTCATAATATTTATTTTTTTAAACACAATGACAAAAATTGCCATTAATGGTTTTGGACGAATTGGACGTATGACCATTCGATCAATACTCGAAAATGACCTTCCTCTTGAAGTAGTAGCAATTAATGATTTGACTGACAACGCCACTTTGGCACATCTTTTTGCCTTTGATTCTACTTTTGGACGATTTCAGGGAGAAATCTCACACGATGATGAAAGTATTACCATTAATGGGAAGAGAATTCTTGCTTCATCGGAAAGAGACCCCAGTATGCTCCCTTGGAAAACACTTGGAGTCGACATTGTTCTCGAATGTACTGGAGTATTCCGAAAACGTGAAGGAGCACAAAAACACATTGATGCCGGTGCAAAAAGAGTAATCATGTCAGCACCAGCAAAAGATGAAATTGATGGAACATTCGTTATGGGAGTAAATGAACAAGACTACAATCCAAATACTGACTTTATTATTTCAAATGCAAGTTGTACAACAAACTGTCTCGCTCCAGTGGCAAAAGTCGTCGATGAAAATTTTGGGATTGTAAAAGGACTCATGACCACTATTCATTCATATACTGGAGATCAACGGATTCTCGATGCTCCACATCGCGATCTCCGCAGAGCTCGCTCTTGTGCTGAATCCATGGTTCCTACCACAACTGGAGCTGCAAAAGCCGTTGGACTTGTCCTTCCACAGTTAAAAGGAAAATTAAATGGATTTGCCATTCGTGTTCCCACTCCAGATGTCTCTCTTGTTGACCTTACTGTCGAACTAAAAAATGAAGTACCTGCTGAAGAGATTAATGTCGCCCTGAAGACGGCCGCGACACACTCTTTAAAAGGGATACTCGGATATGAAGAAAGACCACTTGTTTCTCGAGACTTTATTGGAGAAAATAACAGTTCCGTTGTTGATGCTGGAAGTACTATGACTATGGGAAATATGGCAAAAATAGTTGCTTGGTATGACAATGAATGGGGATATGCAACTCGACTTGTTGACCTTGCTGTTCATATTGCAAAGGCATAATATTCGTCACACAATGAAGAAAAAAAGCAGAGTATGGGCTGACAAGAATTTATCTCAATGGATAATCCAGCCCATCATGTGCTTTCTTATCTTCACAATACTCTCATACCCAATAGCCTCTCTTGCAGAAGCACCTATTCCAGTTTCCCTAGAAGAATCAGGAGCACCACTTCCGAAAGAGCCAACAAATGTAGGAGCTGTACAAGAATTTCTCCCCAACACAAAACCAGAACCAGTACGTATTTCTCAGAATATGAAACTCATTCTCTATGGTTTTGTCATAATGGTTCTTATTGGATCATTTGCCGCCAAAAAATCAGATAAAGAAATACAACACCATGAAGATGAATAAGTACAACCCTAAAATATCACCACAAATCCCTATTTGAAGCTTGAATCAAATATATATATCGGGCATAATTAGAGATGATGGATAAAAAGAAACTTCTCACTCAGCTCAAAGCAACTCGTGGAGACTATCAGATTCCATGTCATGATCTCGTCTCAATTGACCAGCTCACAGAAAATGATTGTGAACATATTTTTTCTTTAGCACGAATTTTTCGGACGCTCAAAACTGAAAAACTTGATTTGTTAAAAGGTTCTTCTGTTGGAATTGCATTTTTTGAAAGCAGCACTCGAACAAAAAGTAGCTTTGACTGGGCAGGGAAACACCTTGGAGCAGATGTTGTTGGAGCTGGAAGTAGCACTGCAGAAAAAAAAGGGGAATCTATGTTTGATGTCATACAAGTAATAGATGCCATGCAGCCAAAAGTTGTAGTTATTCGCACTCGATACTCAGGTCTGCCTGAGCAAGTATCTCAGTACACTTCTGCCAGTGTTATCAACGCAGGGGATGGTATTCATGAACACCCAACCCAAGCGCTCCTTGATGGGCTGACAATGGTTGATGAACTCGGAACACTCAGGGGAAAAATAGTAACAATCGTAGGGGATATTTCTCATTCCCGTGTTTTTGGTTCTCTTGTGCGACTCTTAAACAAACTCGGTGCCACTGTTCGAGTGGCGGCTCCCGAAACACTTCTTCTCGAAAAAACAGAGGAAACCTTTGGAGTACAAGTTTTTTATAATGTAGAAGAAGCCCTGAAGGATGCAGATGTTATTTACACACTCCGTATCCAAGGAGAAAGAGGTTCTTATGGAAATATCTCCACCATCAGAGAGTACTCAAAAGCCTACGGGATATCGGCGGAGAGGTTTGCATTAGCAAAACAAAATGCCATCATCATGCACGCTGGCCCAATTCAACGCGATATTGATATTCACCATGTGCTTGTTGGAATACCCGAATCTCGAATTTTACATCAAGTAGAAAATGGACTCGCCATACGAAAAACCCTTCTTTGGCTTTTGGCGACTAAAAACGAAGAAAAAAAATTCAAACGAATATAACATATGACTTCAATTCTTATTCAAAACGGCCGACTCATAGATCCAAAAAATGGGATTGATGAAATAACAGATATTCTTATTGAACAGAAGAAAGTAAAAGCAATCGGAAAAAATCTCAAAAAAGCAGATGCAGCAATCGATGCTACTGGGAAAATTATTTGCCCAGGACTTGTTGACCTCCAAGTGCATCTGCGTGAACCAGGTCGTGAAGACCGTGAAACCATTGAAACAGGACTCAAAGCTGCCCTTGCCGGAGGAATTACGAGTGTTGTTTCAATGCCGAATCTAAATCCTGTAGCCGATAATCAAACGGTTATTGAATTCCAGCTCAGAAAAGGTGAGTTGCTTCAGCTCGCAAATATCTTTCCAGCAGGAGCAACCACTGTTGGGCAGAAGGGGAAATATCTCTCAGAAATGCGTGAGCTAAAACTCGCAGGAGCAGTTGCCGTTACAGATGATGGAGTAGATATACAAAATGCAGGCGTCCTAGAGAAAGCAATGGAGTGGGCAAAAACTTTCAATCTCCCTGTCTTTTCTCACTGTGAAGAAGTCTCTCTTCATAATGGTGAAGGACTCATGCATGAAGGACAATGGAGTACCAGACTTGGACTTCCCGGTGTTTCTGCACAAGTAGAAGACTATGGAGTTTTTCGGAGCATTCTTTTGGCAGAAAAAACCGGTGTGCAATTTCATGCACTCCACTGTTCGACAAAAAAAGGATTAGAAATTATTGCACAAGCCAAACAGGGAAATTCAAAAATCACCTGTGAAACATGCCCCCAATATTTTGCTTTGACAGATGAAATCTGTAAAAACTACAACACCGATGCAAAGATGTATCCACCTATTCGAAGCATCGAGCATCAACAAGCAGTCATCAAAAGACTAAAAGATGGCACTATTGATTGCATCTCAACAGACCATGCTCCACACATTCCTCCAGACAAGTGTAAACCTTTTGCAGAAGCAGCACATGGATCTGTTGGACTCGAGACCTCTCTTGCACTGGGTATCACACATCTCGTGGAACCAAATCATCTCACGTTTTCACAGCTTATTGAAAAAATGAGTACAAATCCGGCAAAGGTGATCCATATTGATCGCGGACACCTCTCTCTTGGTGCAACAGCAGATATCACCATTTTTGACCCAAAAGAAGAATGGATTGTCGACCCCAAACAATTTCAGAGTAAAGGTCGAAACTGTGTCTTCAAGGGAATGAAGCTCACAGGAAAAGTAACACACGTCTTTGTTGCAGGAGTACAAAAAGTATAGATATATCATTCCTCATTACTTTGCCACTTTGCAACTTTGTCACTTTGAATCTTTGTAACTCTACAACGAGGTTTATACCTTTGTATCTTTGAAACTTTAATACTTTGAGCCTTTGTCACTTTGTAACTTTGAATCTTTGTCACTTTGAATCTTTGTCACTTTGAGTCTTTGTTCATTATTTACTGTTTACCGTTCTTCGGGCAAAATAGAACTAATGAAAATCCCTCTTCTCACAAAACTCGATCGAAAAATTCTTCACTCAACCGATGAGCGCGTAAAGCTCTTGCATGAAATCGGCATTGAGACAGTAGAAGATTTTCTCCAATTCTATCCAAGAACACATGAAGATTTTTCAACCCCAACACATCTATCTCAGCTTCGTGCTGACCAAAAAAACCTCTTAGCCGGAATATTTCTGAAAGTCTGGAAAGAAACCGTAAAACACCGAATGAAACTTACAAAAGCCACTTTTATAGAAAAAGAGTCTGGCAGTGAAATTGAATGTGTTTGGTTCAACAACCCGAGTATCGCCGATCGAATCCCTATTAATAAAGCAGTCCTTATATCAGCAAAGGCAAAACTGGGATTTGGAAAAATATCACTCCAGTCACCAGATTTTGAAATGATTACAAATGCAATTTATCTGGGGAGAATTTCACCCGTTTATCGAGAACACGGGAAGCTGAAATCCTCTTGGATCCGACAAAAAATATATGACCTCATCGACGAAGTTCAGTCTTTTGAGAATATTCTACCACCGAGCATCAGGCAAGAAGAAGGGCTCATGGATAGGAATCAAGCCATTCGGGAAATCCATTTCCCGAGCACAAAAGAAAAGCTCATTCTCGCAAAAAAAACAATTGCCTTTGAAGAACTCTTTCTTTTGCAAATATCCGCTCTCCAGAGAAAAAAAGTTTGGGAAAAAGAGGGGAGGGGAGAGAGTCTTCAAATCCCCCTAGAACCAGAACTCATCAAATCTTTCTTTGATATCCTACCCTTTACTCCAACAAATTCACAAAAAATATCCATCTTTGAAGTACTGAAAGATTTTGAAAAACCCGTTCCCATGCTTCGACTTTTAGAAGGGGATGTAGGAAGCGGAAAAACACTTGTAGCGCTTGCTGCTGCCATTCCAATTATAAAGAGGGGAGCACAAATCGCCTTCTTGGCGCCAACCGAAATACTCGCCCGGCAGCATGCACAAGGAATACAAAAATTACTCAAACCCTTTGATAAGGAGATAAAAGTCGAACTCCTTACTGGTGGAATTAAGGGGAAAAAACGAGACGAAATTCTCACAAATGTACGTCTTGGAAAAATACATATTCTCGTTGGAACTCACGCCCTCATCGAAGAAAGTGTTATTTTCCAAAAACTTGGATTTGTTGTCATCGATGAGCAGCATCGATTTGGGGTCAAGCAAAGAGAACTTCTTATCAAAAAGGGTTCTCCACATGTATTACAAATGACAGCGACCCCCATCCCTCGAACGCTCGCCATCGTTGCCTTTGGAGACCAAGATCTCTCTGTTCTGACAGAGCTTCCACCTGGGAGAAAAACAATCATCACAAAAGTAGCGCCTCCTTCAGGAAGAGTCCAAATTGAAAGATTTATTGTCTCGGAAACCGAAAAAGGAAGACAGGGGTTCATTATTTGTCCACTAGTAGAAGAATCCGAAAAATTAGAAGTAAAGGCAGCAACAGAAGAATTCATACGCTTAGAATCTGTATTTCCGCAATTAAAATTGGGACTCCTTCATGGACGAATGAAATCAAAAGAAAAGGAGCAGATTATGAAAGACTTTCAGGAGAAGAAATTTGACCTCCTTGTTTCTACTGCAGTGGTAGAAGTCGGTGTAGACATACCCAATGCGAGTATGATTATTATTGAAGGAGCAGAACGATTTGGTCTCGCACAGTTGCACCAGTTCCGGGGACGAGTTGGAAGAGGGAAGCACCAATCATACTGCTTTCTCTTTCCAACAGAAAAACCAACAAAAAGACTTCAGGCGATGGAAAACGAACACTGCGGATTTCGACTTGCAGAAATTGATCTGGAGATGAGAGGATCAGGACAGATTTTTGGAATTCGTCAATCTGGGATGCCAGATATGAAAATGGCAGACATTTCAGATGGCCGAATTGTTGTTCAAGCACGAAATGCTGCAGAAAATTTTCTCGATACACAGAATCTCGCCGAATTTCCAAAAATTCGAGAATCACTGAAACTTATGGAACAAGTTTCTGAAACATAGCCTCAACGACTTTTATATGGTATTATTTATCAAATTTCTAACAAACAAAAGATAAAAAATTACTATCAATACTCGTCTTCCTCATCTTGCTTGTGGGAATACTGCTGAGTATCTTCCAATAGAAGAATGTCTTTTATAATGGCCTCAAAAAAAATCCAAGTCAGTACAGAACATAAAGAAAAATCAACAACAAAAGAAGAGTCGAAGATATACGTTAATGAGCTACAGCTGAAAGAAATGGATTTTTCGATCCTTGAAAAATATAGCTGTGACACACAGTATGCTGAATATGGGACAATAACATGTAAAAATTCAGAAAGCGGCTTCCCAGAAATATGCAACTTCTCAAAGTATAATGTAATAAATGGATATCCAATCGCAATATGTATTGACGGTGCTGCTGATCAATGTCTATTATCAGGTATATCGTGGAGGACTACATGTTTAAATGCAAGAATATTCACACCAAATGAAAAGAAAGAAATAGAGACAAAAAAAGATCTTTTCGCATACTTTGGGCAAATCGATACACCGAAAAAGGCGCTATCTTTTATAATGACAACAACTGGAGCAATCCCAATTACAAATGATTCTGGAGATGGACGATATCTTTTGTCGACAATTCAGAAATACAAGCAGAACAAAGAACAAAATGAATTATCGTATATTATTAAAAAGGACAATGGATATATCGTTAAACTTCTTTATTCTGAAGCTCAATGTCCAGTAGATATTTTTTTAAATTTATATTTCATTACCACCTCTGGTGAATTAGATATTTTAAGTTCAGATCATCTTTGGTCAGACTCAACCTGCAATATGTTTTAAATTGCCTTCATATCTTCGATTTAAGGCGTTTTTTAATGATGAGCCTTATGATGGTACCTAAAGAAAAAATTTGAACTAATACTTCTGATGAAAAATATAAAAATAACGCACAAACAATGATATTCATTTCAGTACAAAAAATAACAATATGAGAGAAAAAGAGCGCAGAAATGGGAGATCATTTTTTTTCGAGAAATGTACTTTTTAACATGAAGAGTAAGTGACCCCCTATCTAACTTTGCACAATTTTTATTGTGCAAAGTTATATATGAATACAAATATTATACAAGAGATACTCTCTTCCTCTTCCCTATTATAATGAGGTATCTTTTTTTTCTAGTTCTTTCAGTTCTCTTTGTGCATCTTTATTTAATGGTTGAATTTCTAAAATTTTTAAAAACACCGTTTTTGCCTCATTATGCTTATTTTCTGATAAAAAGCTATCTCCCAAAAAAAATTGATATTCAATATTTTTGGGTTCTAACCGAACAGCTTGTTCAAATGCTGATATCGCTGCCCCAGTATCACCAGCAAAAAAGAGTGATTGCCCAAGGTTTGAATATCGTATCGCATTATTCGGTTCAAGTTTCGCAGCTAATTCTAATGCAGTAATAGATTCTTTTATTCGTTTTGCATCTTTCTGTTCAAAAATACAAAGAGCATAGTTTGTAAGAAGAAGAGGATCACGAGGTCTTTCTTCAAGGACTTTCAAAAAAAGAGTCTCTGCCTTAGAAAACTCACCCGTCTTCAAATATGCATAGCCAAGGTGTGAACAAGCATCTATATTATTCTGATCCATAGATAAAACCTTAATAAGCATACGAATTGCTTCTTTATAATCCCCTCGTGCAATATTTGCTTCAGCTTTTCGAATAAGTGGAATAACTTCAGGGGGGGTTTTCTCTATTTTTTCTCGTTTTACCCTATGGGTGTTTTTTTTCTCGTTCTGCTTTTTTTCCTTTTTTTGACTCCCCTCTGTTTTTTCTTTTTTCATTTTTTTAAAAAGGGCCGCTCTCCCCTTTCGAGAAAGAT
>JANTGK010000033.1 GCA_024762935.1 Candidatus Peregrinibacteria bacterium
TTTAAAAAAACGAGAACATTCTGCGAAAGTTCCCGTTTTTTCACAAGAAAGAATGGAAACAAGAAAATAATATTCAAACTTTTTTACCCCAAAGAGTGCTAGCTCTCTAAAACCTCTGTATTCTCCATTTATTGTTGAATATGACCTGTCACCCTAGTGATATACACACTATGCTCATCAGGAAAAACTTCTCCAGAATGAGCTTCTGCAAGACGATATTCTCCACCCGGTCCATGAAAGACGAATGTCTCTCCATCAGGGGTAACCCGAGTTTCACCTGGCTGCTATTTTGAGCCCAAAATATTTTAAAAAAAGAAATGGTTTTACGCCTTATTTTTAGTATTATCAACCCTTCTTCTTGCGGAATTCTTTAATCATATCGTGAACAAAATCTTTTCCGCCAAGACCAAGTGAAAGACCTCCTGCAAGGGCAAGCATGGCTACCAATGCCGTAAAAAGTGTTTGAACAAGTTCTTCAGCAATATGAACCTGCACCAGTGCTGCCATAACACCAAAAGCAACAAGAACATTCTTTGCAACAACAGCCATTATTTTTCGTGTTTTCTCATCACCGATTCCCACCATATTCTTCACAAGAGCACCCACAGTATCTGCAGCACGAATAGCAAAAAGAAGAATAAAAAGAGCAACGATAATGTCCGGTGTTAAACTAATAATCTCGCTTATGAATTCTTCAATCTCGACAAATCCCATTATTATCATAGCCTGGCGGAGAAAAAACATGATAATAATTGATTTAATAAATGTTCCCGCCAAATTAGAAGGAGTCGATTTAATCTCTGCCTTTTTCAGAAGATCATCGAGTCCTGTTTTTTCCCAAATTCGTGATAATCGTAGTTTTTCTCCCATCTTAATAAAAAGCCACTCAATAATCATCCCAATAAGCCACCCAATCAAAAAAACAAAAAGTGCCTGAAAAAACTTTGGCAAAAGAGCTACGATTTCATTAATCGTCTTCTGACTAGAGGTAACAATCGACTGTGAAACAGTCATAATATCATTGTTAATATCCTTAAAAGCCATACATAAAAAATATTACCACAACGGTATCATTATTTCTTTTTCTGAACAAACCCAGCCTTTTTTGCACTCTCCTGATTTGAAAAAAATATTCTATTTCGAACAGAAATACTTGCCGCACCAACAGAGTCAAGTGGATAAAAATATTTTCCATTTTTACTCGCCACAAAAGCCATTCCCTCCGGCGAAGGTATTGTTTTTAACAAAGGGAGAATCTCTGTTACCGGTACAGAAAATTCGCCCGGAAAAATTGAATATACCTCTGCGGCATCTCGAACGACAACACGTGCCCCTTCTCCTTCGAGTCTTCCCTTGAGAATACCATTTTCGATAGTGTCAAAATGAAGCAGAGATATTTCATCGGAAAAATCTCCTATTTCAATCGGCTCTCTCGTTTTGGTAAGCTGCCACTGCTCATAGGCAATTCCCATAAGAATACCTGCCACCATAGCTGCTAACAAAAGAGAAATGAGCTGAATCCATGCCAACGCCTTTTCCCGTTTATTCATCTGTGAAACATTATATTTTTCAATTCGGTCGATTTCCTGCTCTCTCTACAGCAGAATTACGTGAAAGAGTAAATGATTTTGGAACAATAAAAGAAGTTTGTCCAGGTTTTTATCGAACATCAGGTGCTGATATTAAAACTCCTCAAAATTTTCTTGATTCTCTTGGTGGGAGCATTCGAATGGCAGAAGAAATAAATTCTGCAGCAGAAAAAAAACAAGAATTTGGTCAACTCTCAGGAGATATTGCTCAATACTTATCACAGAAATTTTCCGATGGAAAAATTCAATTTGGACTTTCCCTTTTTCCAGAAAAAAAATCAGAACTCAAAAAAATTGCCCTTGATACAAAAAAAGAACTCAAAAAAATGGGTCGCTCTGTACGATGTATTAATCGAAACTTTCAAAACCTCGATTCGGGGACACTCCACCGAGAAAAAATATTTCGGAAAAAGAATGGTGCTGAAATTCTCATTCTTCGAACAAAAAATGGACCCCTTCTTGCCCAAACACTCGCCGCCCAAAATGTTCAGAAATTTTCTGAACGTGATTATCATAAACCCGAACGAGATATGATGGTAGGGATGCTCCCCCCAAAAATCGCTCTTATGCTTGTTAATCTTTCATGCATACACAAAAAACTCCCTCGAGCAATTTGGGACCCTTTCTGCGGGACAGGAACAGTAAATATTGAAGCAAAACGACTGGGAATAGAGACTGTTGGAAGTGATATTAGCCCAAAAATGATTGATGCTGCTCAAAAAAATTATGAACATTTTTTTGGAAATCGTGGTGATTTTTTTGTCCATGATGCTGCAAAAAAATTATCGACATTAGGAAACAACTCTCATCAATCACCGGAAGTGATTGTTTCGGAAGGCTATTTGGGACCAATCTTCGGAAGACCACTCTCTGAAAGAGATTATAAAAACGCAACAAGCAAGGTGGAACCCATTATGCGAAAGTTTCTTATGGAAGCCAGCCAAAGAAGAGGTATTCAAAAAATCGTTATTTGCCTCCCCTTTTGGAAACTCCTGAGCAGAAGAGAAGGTTTTTGTGAACACGTCTATACAAGTGCTCAAAAAACTTGGAGACTCCAACAGATGTCAAACACGCGAAGGGGAACACTCCGCTATCGCAGGAAAAATCAAATCGTTGGGAGAGAAATTCTTATTCTTACGAGATAGCTATATTTCAGACACACTCTTCCAGTCGTTTATATGTTTTACAAAATTATTAAGGACTTTACGAATTGGCTCCAGATTTTCCGGATTATGAATCCACATATCTCGATTCACCTCAATAGTAAGTGGATATTTACCACTAATAAGTTCTTCTGAAAATCGATTCAATGAATTTGCTCCTGAATACGGATTATTAAACCGAACATTGTCTCTATAAGGAAACCATACATCAAGATCTGCATAACTCTCCTCAAAAATTTCACGAAGTTCATTAAGAAGCTGACGTGGAGCATAGTATGATTTTCCAGGGTTTCCCTGAGAATCACCTCCATTTCCAAGCATAATAAGAGGACGAAGACGATTATGATCATTCGACATTTTTGTTCCCATACCAGGCATCGTGTGACCAAAGATGACCCTCTCTATAGAATCTTCCTGAAGAAGATCTTCAAAATGCTTCCGATATGGAAATATATATTTCTTAATAATTTTTTTTGCTTTTTCCGCTGGAATCCCCCAATGAGAATTATAAATCTGGACTCCTTGACTTGTATGCGTTTTCACTACCCCATCAGGATGATTCTTGCCAAAATCTTCTAAAGACCTATTGGGGTCTAAAAAGGCCCTCCAATACGGAAATCGTAACACATGGGGATCTGCAGGAAGATTCTGGTAAAACTCATCTGATCCTTCATCTGAATCTTCTCGATAATCGCCAGGAGTAAAATTCCCTGATTGGTATTGTCTTACTTCGTAAGGAATAAGATTGCCACCATGTGGGAGCTCAATAATCGTTCGATTTGTCCCCTTATAATAATCAAAAATTCTTTTTTTCATTATATATTATAAAGCAATTCCCTGAAGAAGGTTTTTCCTTTGAAGTTGACTCCTAATAATATGAGGAATTTTCTCAATATCATCGCCTATTACTGCCGCATAGATTGTTGTTTCTGCCTTTTTTTTATCAGGATAATAACAGCCGACAGGAAGAAGAACTCCTTTTTCAATTTGAGATCTCACATCTGAAAAAAGCTGATCAGGACTCCCTGGATACGTAAAGAATCCTGTTTCAAAATATGGATCATTTACATGAGCAGAAATCTTATCTTGCATAAGGTAAAAGGGGGTTGAACCATTGAGTCGAAAATTTGGATCAAGAAAAAGATAGTCTCCTTTTTTGTCCTCAACAATATCGAGTCCCGCAACACCATACCAGCCCGTTTTATACGCATTTTCAGCAATTTCCCGAGCAATGTTCCAGAGACTCTCATCTGGAATAAACGAAAAGCTCATGTAGTTTCCTCCATATTTTCCATCATCACCAACCTTTTGAATTGATGCTCCCAAAAAAAATATCTCCCCGTCCTTTGTTACCTGCAACTGAATATTGTAATTATGCACAATATCTACAAAAGCTTCGATTTTAATATCTTTTCCTTGAAAATCACGACGAGAGGAATCGAGATCTTTCCGAGAATGGCAAATACGCACCCCATCTCCACCACCAGAAGGCTCTGTCAGTTTCACGACAAGAGGAAACAAATCTTCTGTGTCGATACCATACTGTGTGCAATATTTCTCTTCCCAATCACCACTTTGAAATTCATTTGAAGAACACTTCATATATGGCACCACGTAATGTTTTGAGAGCTCATACATGTTCCCCTTATCATTTAAGAAGGGAATAACAGAATCATCTTTTAGATATGATCTTTCTTGAGGAATATCGGCATATGGGTACGGAGTAAGAATTGTTTGTCCAATCCTCTCATTAATATGACTTTGAAATCCTTTGGGCCAATGATATTTCTCAACATTCTGTTTACCAAAATGCTCACTGTAATACCCCGACCAATATGATTCCTTAGATGAACGGTTTTTACGAAAATCTTGTGTCAAACAAAATACTTCTTTCGGTACAAGTGTTGTCATTCCCTCTCCTCCAATAAGCCCAAAACGAGATGCTTGAGCGGCAATATACTCATCAGACCGATTATAATGATAGGGAGGATTCCCAAGATTCCCTTTTGGATATGCCGGAATATGACATGAAGCTTCTTTAAAACCATATAATTCAGGAATTGATGAAACAGAGCATTGTGGAATATCTACAGGTGCTTTCATCTCTTTTTTCATATAAAAATGAAATATATTTTTATTATTTTTTAATAGATATGTCAAGAAATTACTTTCATTCCATAACAAACTACAACAAAAGAGAGAACATTGTTCTCTTTTTTATTATCTCATCACACTCATCATGGTCAATAAGATATCATCGGCCAGTTTCAATAAAGAAAAGATTTCTCTTGAGTCGCCAAAGACTTACATTTCTGCAGAATTAATAATCGCATCAGCGACAATACGCGCAGAAATAGACGCAAACCCAATATTGTAGCCACCACAAAGTCCGTTTACATCTAAAATCTCACCTACAAAATACAGTTGAGGGATTACTTTTGATTCAAGTGTAGCGGTACGTATTTCGCTCAATGAAACACCCCCACAAGTAGTCCAGCAACTGGGATAAATATTCTCTTGGAGTGGAGGGAGTCGAAAATGAAAAAGTGTTGTACATAATGCTCTCAGTTGTTTTTTTTGAAGATTTGCAATTTGTATGTCAGTAGAAATACTACTGCGTCGCAAAATTTCATCCACAAGACGCTGAGGAAGAAATTTTTTGAGAAATGTTCGCAGGATCATTGACCCTTTTCGCTCACTATTGACTTCCATACGAAAATCTTCTTCAGAAGTATCAGGCAAAAAACAGAGTTCAACATTATTACTACATTTCTGTGCTGTAAAATCAAGTACAGCAGGGCCAGAAAGCCCAATATGCGTAATGAGAATATCATCAGTGACACTTCTTTTTTGCTCAATATCGGTGAGTTTTCCGTAAAAAGCCAGCCCCGAAAGTTTTGCTAACTCTGTATCGGTAAACATCAAAGATCCAAGCGATGGTGAAACAAGTGTGATTGTGTGCCCAAGGCTTATGGGAAGTTTGTATATTTCTTCTTGGTGTTTCAAATCTCCCATTCGATACATTCCTCCTTGTGCCAAAATAACGGCATAAAAAAGTTCTCCATCTATCATAAATCCATTCCCTTTTTTTTCAATTCCTTCTATTTTCTTTCCTAATTTTAGAATCACATTTTTTTGAGAGTGCAATGCACAAGAAAGCCTTTCTACTTCTTTTTTTGCATTTCCTGACCGAAGTATGGCCCGATTTTTTTCCCATACAATATGAATTCCTAGCTCTGAAAGGATTTCATCTCGTCGCTGAAAATGCCTATTTTTAAACAGTCGTTTGAGAAGATTTTTTGAAGAAGAAGAGAATTCTTTTGCGGAAAATATTTTATTTCCCACGTTCATTCTCCCGCCACCAGTAATGCGAAGTTTTCGTCCAATATGTGGGTTTTGTTCAAAAAGCGTTATGTTTGCATCGTAATTTTTGAGAAACATGGCAGTGTATATTCCTGCAGGCCCTGCGCCGATAATGGCAATATTTTTTTTGATAGAAAGAGTATATACGAGAACAATATTTTTTATTTATTTTTGCAAAAAATACTCTTCAGGGTACACCAAAAATGGCTCCTTGGACTGGATTCGAACCAGTGACCTAACGGTTAACAGCCGTTTGCTCTACCACTGAGCTACCAAGGAACATGTGTGATACCGGTGATGTTCAGGATTGTCTTTAGTCGTTGCCCCGCCTTTAAGCTCTTTAGCTTTCTCTCCCTTTTCATTACTTCCTCCTTTGTGTTGTATTCTTCGGTACAATGAGTTTGCTCGGAAGATTTTACTTATCTCTCACATGGTTTGCAAGAGAAATTATATGAAAGAATTTTTCTATGCCACAAATCCAAAATACCAGAAGATAAGACCTATCAACAGTGCAAGAACAGCGCTCATTTTATAGACAATAGGCGATTGATACATTTTGAAAATCTTCGTAATACATTCAGGAAAGAGAAGATAAGTAACCCCTTTAAAAAGAGTAAGCCAACCAAAGAGAGTAACAAGTACCGTCCAATCTTTTTCCCAATAGTTATGAACCGTTACCATAAAAGTTCCAAGAATCAGAGCAATAAAACCTCCAAAAAAACGAAATAAAACGGCTGATCCTGAATTTTTTGAGAGCGTATCAATTAATTTTTTAAAGAGCGCTTGATTCACCAGAAGACTAATACCAGAAATGGATAAAACAATTCCGATGATTTGAGCAAACTGAAGCGAAAGATCAGGATTCATAAGAAGAAGAAAAGAAAAAATACCCTCTCCACGACTCTATCATTCTCTATTGTTTTTGTCATTGTCACAATCAGTTCTTTCCCACTATTACTGTGCCTTCACAATAGGTATATCTTGCCAATGAGTCGTATACAAGGGAGAACAATATTTACGAATTGTCTCTTGCTTTGATCCAGTTCCTTCAGCAAAAAAAGAAGCCGACCCTTTCCCAAAAATATTATTTATACTATCTACAGTCTTCATAAAAACGTCTTTCTTCTTTTTTTCCTTCTCTGTTACACCAAATAACGGTGGCTGCCATTGAGTATTCGGACAAAATCCACTCAACATTATTCCTGCCTTTTTATATGTACAATGAGAAAGGTAGATCTTTTTTAAAATCTGTAATGCGACCAAAATAATATCCGAGGAGGAAGAAGAAGACGGAACAAGAGGTTCTGACAAAAATGGTGCATATTGCTGCCCTCCTGAGTAACGATTTGTTTGTAGAAAAACACTCACCAGAGAAGCAGTGCTGCCTTCTGCACGTAGTTTTTCTGCCGCTCGAGCTGCAAATATCGAAACCTTTTCTCTCAAAAAAGAAAATTTTTGAATATTTTTTGAAAATGATCGAGAACAAACAATTGATTTTTTATGATGAGATACTTCTTCCAGAGCAATACAAGAAACTCCCGAAAGTTCCATTGCCGTACGCTGAAGAATAACCCCATAACGCTCACGAAGTACATGTGAATCAGCATTTTTTAAATCAAGTGCCGTAAAAATCCCATACAGTCTTAGTTTATCTACAGAACGCTGCCCCACACCCCATACATCTGAAACAGGTATACTCTTCAAAATGCCATCAATATCAGAAACGTGTGAGATATCAAAAACACCATGTGTATCTGAATTTTTCTTTCCTATCTCACAGGCGATTTTTGCCAATGTTTTTGTTGGAGCTATCCCAACAGAAACCGGAATACCGGTATTTTTGAAAACGGTATTCTGAATATCGTTCCCCCATAAAATTCTTTCCGCAGCAGAAAAGGATGGAACCACTGAAAATAATTCATCAATAGAATAGATTTCCACTCCTTCTGTCATATCTGAAAGAGTATCAATCATCCGGTGTGACATATCTCCATACAATTCATAATTAGAGGAGAACACTTCTACATTATTTTTTTGAATGATATGCTGCGCCTTAAAAAATGGCATTCCCATAGTAATGCCGAGATTTTTCACTTCATTTGACCGAGAGATAACAATGCCATCGTTATTAGAAAGAATAAGTACTGGTTTTTTTCGAAGAGATGGATTAAAAACTCGTTCACAAGAAACGTAAAAATTATTTGCATCGATAAGGGCAATCATTTTTTGAGGCATGACCTTAAAAAGAGTGAATGACATGAAGCACTACTCCCCATACTTCAAAATCCATATCCTCTGTAATTTCTACAGGTGAATATTCAGGATTTGCCGGCAATAAAAAAAGTTTTTCTCCTTTCTTTTTTACCTGTTTCACCGTGAATTCCCCATTAAGAACCGCAACAATTACGAGGCCATCTTGAACAGGAAGTGAACGATCAACAATGAGAAGATCGCCGGAATGAATATGCGCTTCTACCATAGACTCTCCTTCAACTCGTACAAAAAACGTCGCAGATTTATGACGAATCAAATATTCATGCAGGTTTAGTTTCTGATCAATAAAATCATCAGCAGGACTCGGAAAACCAGCAGATACTTTTGCCAAAAAAAGAGGGAGCTCTTCTTGAGCATCTTTGCTTTGTGCCGAAAAAAATTTTGTAACCTTCATCTTTCTCTCATGTTTGTGAAAAAGAATTCTCACATAATATAAAAAAAAGGAATATCACTTTTTTAAAAAAACCCTTCCGGAAATCCAGAAGGGTTTTTTATTACTATTGGAGGTTATGAATTATTGCATCCAACGACCACCGGTGTTTCGTCCTCCTCGACCACCAGTGTGCTCTAAATCGTCCTGAGAAATATAAGATTCCCAATCAATATCTGTCTCATATTCATAAGAATGAAGTGTTCGAACAAAAGCACTTAAATGTTTTAGACTTGCCTTTTTGAGATTTCCAAAAACAGCCTTGATATCCTCATTATCAGTTGCTTCGAGTGTTTCATCAAGGTCATCTATATCAACAGTCTCAATAGTGACTCCAACTTCAAGTGCATCTTCAAGTGAAAGCTCACCTTTGGTGATTAATTCACTATAGAGAGATTCAAATTCACCGTATCCGGTTGTCTGACCAAGCTCATAACGATCAAGGAGAGTGCCAATAGCATTTATATGTTTATCCTCAGATCGTGCAATATTCCCAAAGACACGGACTTCTGGATACATTTCTGCGAGAGCACGGTAGACATCTCGTGCCATTCGCTCTTCTTGTTGTCCTGCGATAAGAAATTCTTCTTCGACTTCAGAGAGATCAGAAGGAGCAATATTTTCTATAGAATTGTATATAGAAGAATGCTTCATACTCCCCCCCTCTTGATTGCCATGTCTTCCCATTGACCGACCACTTCTCTCTCCCCGATGCATACCCATCCCCTCTCCCATTTTGTGATTCCCCATCATTCCCATGTGTTTTCCTCCTTCGTGTTCTACTCCATATTCTTCCATCAAAGATTCTGCCGCTTCGTGATCACCAGACTGATGAGCCTGACAAAGAGCGAGATGTTGTTCATCTGAGAGTTCAGACATGGGACCTTCCATCCCAGATTCTTTATGAAGTGCAATCATTGCTTCACAGTCTCCAGATTCATGTGCCTCTCTCATAGCAGTACGTTGTTCATCAGTAAGATTAGCGCTCATTCCCTCGTGTCGCATCATCATTTTGTGATCTCCTGTCATTCTCATATGACTTCGAGGTCCTTTTTTTATTCCGTATTCGGTAAGAAGTTCTTTTACTTGGTCCTTGTTGCCAGATTGGTGAGCCTCTCGTAAGGCTTCTTTTTGGTCATCAGTTAGAGATGATCTCACGTTCATAGCTCTCTGCTCACTACGTTTCCCAAAACCAGACTCACTCATAAGTTCTCGAAGTTTTTCGAAGTCACCATTTCGAGCAGCTTCCTTCATGGCAGCTTTTTGCTCATCGGTCAGAGAAATCCGAGGGCCAAATGCGTCGGTGAATGACGGAGAGAGTGCAATACCACCGAGAACAAACGTAAATGCCACCGTAATAGCAATAAATTTTTTAGTAAAATTTTTCATTTAAAAGTAAAAAAGAAAATGAAGCGTCCTTCATCTGTTATTACGCATGTAAAAATATTTTTTTTCATTGCGAAACATTTTTGCATAAAAAAAGAAATATTTCCCTTTTTCACAAAAGGAAATCTTCCTTATCTCACATATTTTATAATGCGTGACGAGAAATCGGGAGATTATATTTCTTCAGAATTTCCTCATGTTGTCTTTGCATCATTTTTCCTTCAGGAGTTTCATGAAACTGTCGCATTTTTTCTTGATGTTCCGGATCCATCCTGTATCCACGAAACCCTCCACGATGCCACGGAAGAATCATTTCCGCAGAGAAAGTATCCGGAGCAATAATATTCCCCAACACTTTTACTTTTTTTCCCTGCAAATCATCTGCAACAATCTCCCAAAAATGATTGGGAAGGCGTGAGCCTTCTATCTTCCATGATTTTCCCTGGGAATCTACTACAAAAAGCTCTTTCTCTTGTTTGTATACATTTCCGACAATTCCGTTTAGGAGCCCTTGCTCTGGGTGACTCCAGAATTTAATATGCTGTCTTTCTCGATGTTCTCCCAAAAATGTGTGTTGATCTAAAAAACCTGCTCCTCCAAAAAAGAACAAAAGGAGCCCCAAAAGAATACTCCCCAAAATATTTCCACCAATAATCTTCCAAAGAGCAAGCTTATACCCTTTTTTTATATGTTTTACTCCATATGAAGCCAAGAAGAAGAATCCAAAAAAAGTAATGAGCCATAAAAGAGGAAAAACAGTGAGCATATATTGAAAGGGTGAGACTCCTGGGTGCGAAAAAAGCTCAAAATCAAATTCAAAAATAGCGAAAAGAACAAGTGAAAAAGCCAATGCCCCCAAGATGAGAGCCATCAGAAAAACAAGAAAGAAAAGGAAATATTTTATAAAAAAAGTCCATTTTGATTTTTGTGGAATGTGCTCCTTTTTAATCTTCCCGATGATATCTTTTGAAAATGTACTCATAACTCCTTATGAAAAATGAATAGAATGCTCTTTCGCTTTCTCTAAAAATTGCTTTTTGGCACGACTCACTAATGTCGCCGCTGTACCAAGTGGAATATGCAAAATATCGGATATTTCATCATAACTTTTTTCTTCAAGAAAACGGAGAACCAAAACAGAGCGATACTTTTCCGGTAAGAGTTCAATGACCTTTCGGACACCCTTTGCATTTACTTTCTCATTTATTTCTCGTGGAAGATCAATACTGTCTGGAAGGCTTTCATAAAGTTCATCATTCCATTCCATTCGCTCCTCTCCTCCACGACTCTTGTACTTCCGAAATTCTGAAATGGTAGCATTATGTGCAATACGATATATCCAACTTCCAAACCTCAATGATGAATCAAACCCCTGAAGATTTTTCCACGCCTTCAAAAAAACCTCCTGAAGAATTTCTTCTGCTTCGGCTTTTGAAAACTTTGAAAGTCGGAGAATATATCGCATAAGTGGTTTTTCATACCGATCGACGAGTATACCAAAGGCATCAACATTCTCACGAGCTACAAGGGCAAGATCTTCATCTGAGAGCTGAGAAAAATCAATATCTGTCATTATACTGTAGTACGCATATTCATATATATATTTTCAAAAGAAAATATCTCCTCAGAAACAGGGTACCCTATTGAGTCAGAAACAGATATTACAATAAACCTCTTTGCTCTAGCAAGAATCCACAAAAAATGGTGTCACCAAGACAAAAAACATTCCACTCTCAAAAAAAATAGAGGGGAGCATAAAAAAACTGTGAGTCTTGACAAATGGAGATATTTCATGTACATTCTCGCTCCTTTCGCATATGTGTTATGACCCCTCTTCGAAAAAAATCAAAGAGCGAGTAGTAATCGCGGAAGAGTGCTTCTTTTTTGAATCTAAACAATAGATTACAAACAAGAGCTCTGAACCTTAACAGTTCGGGAAAAAAGTATAAGAGAAATCAACTCAAAAAGAGTTGATGGCCTTTCTTGGAGCTTCAATAAATGAAACTCCATTGAGCCCATCAGCTCTTCGCAGAAAGCATTCTCTCTGAGTGTTTTTTACAAAGAGTTGATATTTATGAACCTAAAAGGAGAAACACAACATGTTAGACATTACGAGTGTGACCACTGAGGTGATCACGAAGCACATTGACTTAACCGGCCACTGGGTCGGGTTTGTCGCATTGGGGATATTCGTTCTCGCGTACATCCTCGTGATGAGCGAGGAAAGTCACAAGATGAGAAAGTCAAAGCCGGTTGTTGTCGCAGCTGGTCTCATTTGGGCAATCATCGCCTTGACATACAAAAGTAACGGCGTTGACCATGCTGTTGAGCATGCCGTGAGGCATAACTTGCTTGAGTTCTCGGAACTCATGCTCTTCCTGCTAGTGGCTATGACTTATGTAGCCGTTCTGGAAGAACGGCAGGTCTTCAATGCTCTTCGGAGCTGGCTCATTATCAAGAAGTTTACGCTCCGGAGACTCTTTTGGATCACTGGATTCCTTGCCTTTTGGATATCTCCGATTGCCGACAACCTCACCACCGCGCTCCTTATGTGTGCTGTGATTTTGGCGGTAGGTGGAACCAACCCAAAGTTTGTTTCTCTTGGGTGTATCAATGTAGTGGTAGCAGCCAATGCCGGGGGGGCATTCAGCCCCTTTGGTGATATTACCACATTGATGGTCTGGCAAAAGGGCCATGTGGGTTTTTTCACCTTCTTTGGCCTTATGGTGCCAGCAATGGTCAACTGGCTCATTCCTGCTGCATTTATGGGCAGAAAGGTTCCGAATGAGGAACCAGAAGGAAGCTCAGAAATAGTACACATGGAAAGAGGGGCAAAGAGAGTAATGGCGCTCTTTGGAGTCACCATCGTCCTCGCGGTGTCTTTTCACCAAGTCCTCGAGC
>JANTGK010000034.1 GCA_024762935.1 Candidatus Peregrinibacteria bacterium
ATAATCGTTTTTGTTGCTTTTGTTTTGAGCTCCTCATTACCACCGGCAAAGAGAAACATCACCCCCGAAATAACTCCCATCAAAATCGCAGCAGATGCCGAAAGACGCATGGTATATGAAAGGACATTTCTAACAACTTCAAAGAGTCCATTTTCCTTGTAGTCGTCGTCAATCTGTATATCACCACAACCCGGAATAAATGAGGGGCACGGAAGAGGTGGTCCCGCAGCACTCACATGAGTATATCCTCCTGCAAAGAGAATAAAAATGAGAGCACAAACGGTAAAGAGAATTTCTTTCATGATTCAGGGAAGCTAATCGAGAAGAAAAAATTGAGGATTAATCGTGTGCAAAAGAAGTGCTGATAAAAATACCAGGACAATTCCGAGTATTGCTTTTACAATTTTATCTTTTCCCGACGTAATCTCTCCTGAAGAAGCTCCACTAAACATAATCTCATAACCACCTATAATAATCCAAATAACAGCAATAACAGAGATAAGCCCTGCTCCATAAATAAATATCTGTGAAACATATTGCTCCATAATAACAATGGCGCCTTTTCTCCCGTCCTTTTCAAGAGTAATCTTATCATCCTCATGCCCTGGGAATGGTTGCAAGAGCTCAATTTCTACTGGATCCTTCCCCGCCTGTACAGACGAAGAAAAAGAGGCACCAGAAAAAATACATACCAAAACCAAGAAAAAAATATATTTTTTAATCATGTATCTCCAACAGAATAAATGAGGCTCTGTACGAAAGTAATAATCAAGTACGAGAGAAGTGTAACAGAGAGTCCCACAACGGATGCAATCATGATGTCCTTTCCTCTCGAACGCATTCCTTCATCCCCCGCAGAAGCAACCATAAACCCGCCGCCGATCATAAACCCAAGAACGGCCGCAAAAACAATGGTCTTTCCTAAAAAAGACATCACCACTCGTGCCAAACTTGCTATATTCCATGCACCACCAAATTTTGTCATGCCCATTTTGTTTAAGTGTGCATTTTGGAGGTCAGACTTTTCCGTCTTTCCATTCGTTGCATCCTGTACAGGGTCGGCTGCCACAACAAAAGAGGCAGAAGAGAGAAAGAGTCCAAAAAAAAGTGCCAATGTGAGTACTGTTGTTTTCATGTATATTTCCTTCTATTATCACATTTTTTCGTATTTTTTTCAAGACAAATATATTTATGTTCCGGCAGAATAGATAAGTGCACTTATCAGCCGGACGATAAGTACCGAAGAAAACACCAAAAGAAGTCCAGACACAGAAGCGATAAGAATATTTTTTCCCTTTGCAACCCTCGCCTCAACACCTCCAGAAAGCACCATATAAAATCCGCCGATCATAAACCCGAGAACAGCTGCAAAAACAATGGTTCCTGCCAAAAAATTCATCAGAATAAATCCAAGTCTCTCCACGTCTCCAGGACCTCCAAAAACGCAGAGCCCCATTTGACATAACTTTGCTACAGAAAAACCTGTTTCTCCCTGTGCAAAAACAGGAAAACAGAGGAGGAAAAGGGTCGAGAAGAAAAAAATATTTTTTTTCATATGCTTATACAGTTTTTGAGTTTTTGCTTCGATTCAGAAAAAAATAACGCATCGCCACAAACGAAATAAGAGCAGCACCAAGGAAGTCAAACTGAAGATCACGAATCGTCTCCTGAAGAGAAATCTGAGTATTCGTGCCTAAAAACATATCAGAGTATGACTCAGCAATTTCCCAGATGCCCCCAATCCCCATAGCGGTCAAGAATAAAAAGAGCCCCACCATGGGAATGCTCATTTTTACCTTCCCGAGGAAATTCATAGTAAAGACAAGATGGAAGGCTATCATCCCAACAATAAAGGAGCCGAGAAAATGAGTGAGCTCATCCCACCACCACCACTGAGGATCATGATAGAGATCAAAAGTAATACCGGTGGTATGCAAAAAGAGAGCAAGGGTTACACTCAAATCAAGGGTCCATGGAAGATTTTTTTTTGTACTTTTATGAATAATACTTGGCAAAAAAGCCAATACAATATTCACAAAAATTCCAGCAGCAACAACAAAACTGCGTTCAAAAATTACCACAGAAAACATAAGAATCATGGCCATGTGAAGCCATCGAGAAAGGCCAAAATGCTGAGAAACATTCATCGTTTATGCGGCATCAAAAAGCTTCTGTGCAGAACGAATATCCTCTTGTTCAATTGATACTTTTGGAGAAACAAGATTCTCAATTTCAGACTCCTGTTCGTTTAGGTTTCGTGAAAGATTTCGGATGTCAGCGTCCTTTAATCGTATTGGACGCATTGATTGTTTTCGAATAGCAATATCTTTCTGCAATTCAGCTTTAAGGCCTTCTTTTGTATTCATCAGCGAGACAGATTCCTTTGCTAACAGTATGTTTGATGCATTCTGAAAAGAGATATGTCGATCATAATTCGCCACTAGATTTATAATTGTTTCTCGATCTTTTGGGTCAAACTCACTGATTTTTTCATACTCACTAATTTTTTTGAAACTTGCGAGTATAGGTTCAATGGCAACAGAAGAAATAATATAAAAACTATAGCCTTCTTCAAAGAAGCTCAGCTTTTTCAGATGAGTAACGTCATCGTCTGGCATCACAAAAAATATTGTGGAGTAGATTTTGTCGTTTCCTTTACATTTTTTGGCAGTTTTTTTGACCTGATCAAGAATGTATGTCTGCGGGTCTTTTGATTTTTTTGCATCAAAAATAACGTACTGACCCAAAAAATCCATTAAAAAGTCCGGCTTAATACGAGCATCAAAATCAGAAGGGAGATTCTGATTATCATAATACTGAAAACCCATCTCAGGTTTTTCGCACACATCTCTCAGGCGCGCCAAGACTGCGGTCTCGTGATCATTCCAAATACGATTTTTTTCTTCTAAAATCTGCTCTTGTCGCTCCTCATCTTCACGACGGATACGAAGTTTCTCGTCTTCAAGACTCTTTTGGGCATGCTCTAATTTCTTTATTTTCTCAGAGAATTCTGACTCCTTTTGCTCCTTTTGTGCATCATACTCTGCACATATTTTTTTTAACTCCGAATTTTCACTCCGAGCATTTTTTACCTCATTCTGAAGATTCGTATTCTCTATAAAAATTTGTTTTCCTTTTCCTTCCATCTTATCTCGCTGAGATTTTTCTTGCTGAAGTGCCTGACTCGTTTTTCCAAGTTCTTCACTTTTATTTTCTAAATCAGCCCGTAACCGCACCTTATCTTCTAGGAGCTGATTTTTCTCAGACTCAAGGCGATCAAGTTTTTCTTGCACTCTTATCTGATCACTTTTTTTGTTCAAGAATGTATCCCATACTATAATACCCAACAAAAGAAGAGAAATAACACCAACAACTACTTCCATAATACTCATATGTAATTCTAAAGAAACAAAAAGATGCAGGTATGATTTTTAATGATTTTTGACTCTTTTACAAGAGGCAAATGGAGAGTATTTTCTCAATTATTTTAAAAGAAACACCTCCTCGCTCATATTCTTGCTTTTTATATATTTTTTTGGCATAATAAACAGATATACAAACAATGTTTTTAGATATCTTCTCAGGTGGAAAGAGACGGCAAGCGAGCCACTCCCAAATTCAAAAAATTAAAGAAGGAGGAAAAAAGGCTGATATCATCCGCAGTATTGAGAAGAAATATCACTCACAGAGTGAAATTCCTCAGGCAGAAGAAGAGCTTCAAGCCGCACTAGAAGATATCCCTTCAAACTCCTTACCAGAAGTGAAAAAGCCCACACAGGAAACAAAATCAAACTGGTTCACAAGAGTAAAACTCTTTTTCTTTTCAAAATAAGATGGGTAAAGATGGCCTTGAAAAACCCTCCGTTCAGAATTCTGAAAGCAATGAAACTCCGAATCCTCAGGAATCAACAATAAATGGTGCCATTGCATCCGGACTTGATGCACTTGAAAAATTTGGTCTTTCTCGAGAGTTGATTTTTAAATCTATGGATACTCTTATGGGAGATGAAGACAGCATCATTGCTTCACTCATCAGACCATTTTATAACCCTGAGCGTGCAAAATTATTAAAACCTCACCTGAATAAAGTACTAGGAGAGGGAAAATGGACCCTCAGTGATGATGCCATCATTACCATTTTTCAAGCACAGAAAAAAAATGAAGAGTTCAAAAATAGATCATTTGAAGAGTGGATCAAACATTTGAAAATAAACGGAGAGAGTGATAACGGCACATGGACCCTGAAAGCACTTGATATCAGTGGAAAGATGGGGGATGAAAAATTAAAGACACTTCAAGAAAAAGTTAACAAAAGCATACTCATTAAAAACGCTTCCCCTGAAGACCTTCTCAAAGGTGCTGTAACAGGAATCTATAAGAGCGAGAAGATAGAAGCAGCAAAACAAGCAGCAATTGCTGGATTTGACAATATATCTGAGGAACAACAAAAAGCCCTCAAAAAGCATGCTATTGGTAAAGATGTCATTAAGGCCGTGTGCACCCACGCTTTTACCTTAAAATTTCCAGCAATCGGGGAAAATATTGAAATTTCTGGAGATGAAAGTATGCAAAAAATTACCGGTATCAAAAAAATGGGAAAATTTCCCGTTCAAGAGATTTCCCGTTCAGGGTATGAGTGGAAAATAACTATTGCAAGACTTACTCTTCCGGTAGATATCGAACAATTAGATACGCTTCTGAAAGACTTAAGCAGTCTCAATACGAAGAGTGATGTAAAAGGGAAAAATCTAAGCAAATATTTCCCTGGAGCAAATGAGAGCGAATTATCTTCATTAGAATTAGAACTGAGAAAACTACTCCCAGCTGACACTCCGCAAGCACCGAAAACAGAAACACCTTCTGATACAACTGCATTCAAACCAGCTCCAGAAGGTTCACCAAAGCCACCAGAAACAACCTAGTTTTCCGAACAGAGCTGTATAAACGTCCAGCCCGTATCAGAAATATTTTTTTCTGGTTATTGAAGATTATAAAATTTTCTTCATCACTATCCCCTTTTCCATATTCGTTTTTCTCCATTAATTCCTCGAATATTCCCCTTGGATTCTCCCCTTATATATGGTAAAATAATCAGATAATACCAATATAGAAATGTCTTCGGAGAAAACCTCATTCTTTACAAAAACAGGCTCGACTGATGAGCCAAAAAAAAGTACCTCACGAGTACTTCTTCTTTCAGCTGGGCGACTCCTCCGATCTGCCCGAAATATTTTGCATTCTTCAAAAATTCTTTTTCGAACAAATGAGTTTCCCAGTGAAACATCAGAAATGGAAAAGGCTGCGTTCAAAGAGTCTCTTATTTCTCTCGCTAATAGAGTCAAACAAATAGAGGAAGTCAGTATTTCTTTGGGTGCAAAATCTCCAGAGCGACAAGAAAAAATCCAATTAGAGAAAAAAAATATTCAAGGAGAATTCCAAAAAATGAAGGATACCCTTGAGAAAAAGACCGAAGCAGAACTTACTCCTCTTTTTCAAGAACAGAAAAAGCTTGAAGATGAACTCACTTGCATAAAAACAGAGTACCTTCAGAAGAAAAAAGAACTCACAACAAAAAAACATGAAATTTCTCAAAAAAAGAAAGAAATCAGTGCGAGAAAAAAACTCCGATTAAAAGCCGCTACAAATGCTAAAAGAAAAGCTATTCAAGAAATTCAATCGCACTATGTAAAAGGAGTAGACCCCTCTGTGCTTGATCTTGCTGAAAAATCCATTTCAAAAATAAAAACAGATATTAATCGAGTAAAGGGAAATCTGGTGGCGATTTTCCCCTCGAAAAAAGATGAATTTAAACTTCATGCAATACTAAAAGGATCTCTCCATAGCCCAGAACCATCACCTTCGCCCTCTCATGTCACAGCCGTACAACAGGACGAGAAGAACACAATACAACCAAAACAAGAACACACAGATAGCCACCTTCCATTAGAAAAGGGAAAGGATATTCCCCTCGAATCCATACAGGAGTTGAATGAGGAAGAAACGGCGTATCCTCATCACGAAGAAAAATATACCGAAGAAAATATCACCCCCACATCATGACACATATTTCAGAAATCATTACAAATCGTTTTGCCGGCTATTTTTCTGAAGAGAGAAAAATTCCGTACACCACAACTATTACAAAAACCACTCAAAAGACAAAAGAGCGGGGCGTAAGGACGTATTCATACGAATCGAAACAAACAAAAAATGTAAAACACATGAGTATCAATAGTTTTCTTCGACTCCCACTTGATGAGCGCCTTCCACTTATTACTTCACCATCTGTTCACATTCATAACCTCCATGAGCATGACAAGATATTCTTCGATTTTCATAAAAATATAGATCTCGAACAATCCATAAGCCTCTCTGAACTCATGCCAAAAACAATTCGATCACTTTTGGTTGGGAAAAATTTGGGACGAAGAAATATTGTAACCGGTGAATATATTACTGACTCTGAATGCAGACTATCAGTATGTAATGGATCAGTAGTAACAATAGGAGAAATACAATTACCAAGTGCCACACAGGAGTTACGAAAAAAAGAGCTTACAAAAATAGTACAAAAATTAACCCTAAATGATTTTTTTGATTTGCCATTTGCTGAGCGTCTCCAAATGATTACAGAAAAAGCAAAAAATCCAAGAGAAGTTCAAAAAGGAGATACTCTTGTAATCAACTTTTATAATAACTCAGAACTTGAAGATCAGATTGGTCTCTGTGAAGTACTCCCACAACGAATTACTGGCGTTGAAGTCACCGATAATTCTGGAAGAAAAGAAGTTGGATACCGTAATAAAAACAGATTTTTTATGACAGAAAAAGAAAAACGACTCGTGATTTTGAGTGGATTCAGAGTAAAAATCATACAATAAGGAGAAAATGAGTTTTCATAAAAAAAACTTCTTCGGAGAAAAGAGAATGGTGTGGAAATTAACACCTGAAAGTCCCGAACAAGTATCTGAATCCTCTGCAGCAGAGAGACTCGCCGCTCTTCGGAAAGAAATCGAAGCAAATTTTATAAAAAATAAAGAAAAAAAAGTTCTCACATCAGATAATGGAGAACTTGTGCAAACAGGAAAAGAAGAATCAGAGAAAATCAGTTACAAGCAAGAGATTCTTGAAAAAGCTATAAAGCTTAAGGAAAAACTGGGAGTTGATCATCTCTACATGCTTGAAAAAATTGCTCCAGGAAGCCTGAAGCAACTCTTTGCACAAAATGGAAAAGTAGACTTTGGCAATAATCGAGCGGCAGAGCAAGAAATCGGACTCGGTTCCCTTCTGCAACAAAACCAACCACCATATGTTATGGTCAAAAAGCCAAATGGCGTCATTCAGTTCGGAAAAAGAACTATTGGAAAAGATAACAGAGGGACAAAAGAAGGCTACTGGGAAATAGGGGGTACTGGTGATTACCTAGAAATACTAAATGGATACGAATTCCAGTCATTCTCAACCCTTGCTGAAATGCAAGCCCTACACGAAGAATACAGCAAAAAAGCAGTCGATGATGATTTTATCATGAGAACGGATATCTCTACAGAAAAGACCCCCCCTTCTCTTCCAACAGAACAAGAAAGTAATCAAGCGTATTCAAACAGATTGAATATGGTTATTCAGGAAAAAAGAGAAGCGGATGAGATTCTAAAAAGCATAGGTATTGAAAGTAAAAAAAAATATTCTAAATCAGATTCTGTTCTTGATGCCCTCCGTAAACTTACTCCTGAAAAAATAAACCAGATCCGAAGGAGTGGTTCTGGAGAGAAAAAACTCAAAGAAATACTAAGGCAGAAAAAAAGAGGCGGACGACAAGAACTAAAAAACGCCCTTGACGAAGGAGTGAAACAATCAGAGATACAAAAAATGAATGGAGGAAATGAACTTCTTCAAGTCTTTGGCGGAATCGAAAACTTGAAGTCTTGGCTTCTTGGCCTTGCAAAACATGAATCAGGGTTTAATAGCCTCGCCATATCCTCAACTGGATGCTCCGGATACTTTCAGTTTAATAAAAGAAATTCAGAAGCATTTCATATAAATCCCTTTCGAGCCGAAGACAGCGTACGAGGAGTGATTCGCTTATGGTGCGAAAATGCAAAATCTCTCAAAGAATCTACCGCTTACAAAAACTTCCTTCAGAACCCGAATGATGAAGTCGCACGTCAAAAAGCAGTGAAACTTATAGTTATTGCCCATAATCGTGGTGTTCCCGCCATTAAACGTGGTGATTATATGGAAAAAGATGCCTATGGTAATCCAACAGGAGATAACTTCTACGCATCAGTACGAAAAATGAAAAAAAATAACGAAAGAGCTTAAAAAAATACCTCTGCATAGCAGAGGTGCATGGGGTAAACGTATAACGGAATTGATTTATGCTTGAATCATTCTTTTTTCGTAATTCCCGAAAAATCCCAATTTTGTTGCGTCATTAAGTTTCATAATTGGTCATTCTATGATTCATAATTGATTATATTTTCGTCGCATCCCACTCCCTTATAGAGGTGTCATCAGGAATATCGCCAGTGTAAAATTCTTGACCATCAAAAATTTTCGTTTTTAAAAACTCATATTTTTTATGCAGTTGAGGATAGTCTTTTGCCATTACACGAAAAGTATTTCCATATTTAATATAGAACAAGAATGACTCAGCGAAGTCTTCAAAAGGATCAACAGCAGCGTATCCCGTTACAAAATCTGTACTTCGTGTTCCCAGAGACCAACGAGTGTTATGTAGCCATGAAATAGAGTAGAACTCTACACTCGGGTCATCTTGATAAATGGGAGTACTCCCATCTTTGAATGCAGAAGTAGTGCGGAAATCTTTACTTTGAATTCCGCTCAAATCAACAATATGTCCGAGTTCATGAATAATGACTTTTTCTGACTCTGGGAGGTCAAAAATATCAAATCTTAAATGCAATGATGTAGCCCCCGCTAACGCTCGTGGTTTGTTGATATCATCAAACACAACAACTCTCTGAAGGTGAGAAAGAAATGTACATGGCACATTCTGTAACGCTGAGATAATAATTTCCCTTGGTGTTCCAAAAAAATCATTAAGAGCATCAATACCACAAAGATTATTATCAGTAATATTTTTTTGCTCCTTCAGAGAGACAAGGTGTGTAACAGCACTTTCAATACGTTGATTTTCTGATATATTCTTTGCAAAAACAAAAGAGGGAGAAACAAATCCGTCCTCTCCTGCAGAAGAAGGAGAGAGAGACAAAATAATTGTCAGAAAGAGGAGAAAAAAGAATATCCTCATAAAAGTGAACAAAAAAGGAGATTAATTTGATACACTTTATAGTATTTGTCAAGTTTATTTCCGATAAAAACAATGGCACTATGACCTCTGAATTTTTATTATCTCGTGGGTAAATTTCTTGGTATCCTTTTCGGCCTCTCCCTTATCGCTCTTATCAGTGTCATTGCATGGAGAGTATATCCGGAGGAAGTATTGCAATTTGTTCCAGAACAATTATTAGGAATCAATACCGAAGAAAAAAATCAAAAAAAGAGCATACAAGATACTTCGGTGAAAAAGAACAAGCCCCTAGAAGAAAAAGAGGATCACGAAGACTTATCCCCTAAAGAATTAGAGGATATTAATGCCCTCCTCGAAAGAGGAAAGGGATTTCTTGAAAGTGGACTGCTCAGCCTTGCCATCACCGATTTTACGAACGCCACCACTCTTGCACCCGACAATAGAACTGCCTGGAGCAATCTTATTGGGAGTCAGATCTCTTTTCGTGATTATTCATCAGCAGAAAGTAGTGCAAAGTCAGCACTTATTCATTTTCCAAATGACCAAGAATTTCTTATTCTGCTCGGGGAAATAAATATGCAAAAAAGTAAATTCACCGAAGCAAAACGAATTTTTTCCTCACTTCCCGATGGTCCAGCAAAAAACTTTTACCTCGGTGTCCTCAACGCTTATTTTGAAGATTATGATGGAGCCAAAGAACTTCTTGGAAAAATTGCAAATAATAAAGAATTTGGAGATCAAGCACAGATTCTTTTAGGAGCATTTGATGAATTTTCCCTTTTTCCTAATGGCAATCCTCTCCATCTTCGTCTTCTTATTACAAAAGCTTTTAATGACCTTCATTTTTTTGAAATGGCTATTCAATCATCAAAGAAAATCATTAAAGAACGAGAAGAGTATCGTGATGCATGGATTATTCTTGGACATAGCTATCTTTCTCTCGAACGATATGATCTTGCAAAGAATATTCTCAGAAAGGCACTTGAGCTCGACCCAACAAAACCAGAGACTGCTTTCTTCTTGGGTCTTGCAGAAACAGCACAGGAAGATTTTGACTCCGCCATCACTCATCTTTCTATGGCACGAGAAAATGGTTTCATTCCTCAAGCAGAAGTGACCAAAGCTCTTGCAGAAGCTTTTTTAGCAGGAAAGTTCTATGATGCTGCTCGAAAAGAATATGAAAAACTCCTTGATGTCAGAGGAGCCCCTGTGGAAAAGTATATTCAACCAATCCGTATCTCCCTTGAATTCCTTGATGACCCAAAAACAGCGCAAAAGATGGCAAAGATGGCAATAGAGAACTACCCCGACTCTGAAGTAGCAAAAAATCTCCTCGCTTGGGCACTGCTCGAAGACGGAAAACTCGGTGAAGCCCGTGAAATTCTCGAAGAAATTATTGCTCAGAACCCAAATTTTGCACCTGCACATCTCAATCTCGGAAAGGTTTCAGAACAAGAAGAAAAATATGAAGAAGCGTTAGAACACTACCGAATCGCTTACGACCTCTCTCCTCAGACAGAAATTGGAACCATTGCCGCCCAAAAATATAATGCCATCGTACTCCAAGAGTAAGAATGACGCAGTGTATTTACAAATAGTTATTTTATAGTTATAATATATTATTATATATAACTCTTATGGCTCTTTTTAATAACAATAATTTTGAGAAACTCACGCTCTCAAGTATTAGAAGTGTCATGAATGATAAGCAAGCCATGAGACACGCACTTGATGCAGAATGTGAAGGAGAAAATGAAAAACAAATACTAAAACACGGAAAAAGTCTTATTCAGAAGAGAATCGAGAGATTCACATATCATTATAAAGCTGGAAATCCTGCTTTTCTGAAGTGGGCAGAAGATTTAATGAATGAATTTTTACGAGAAGCCCCCTATACATATGTGCAAAATCTTACAGAAAGAGAAAAGGAAGTATTACAAGGAGATGAAAGAGGCGACCAGCAATTTATCATTGAGTTTCTTGCAAGGGAGCAAGGAATAAAAATGAAAGCTATTCTCCCAGATAAAGAATCAATCCCATTAGAAACAATAGTAGAAACATGGCGAAGAAAATTTTTGAAAAAAATGGAAAAAGGTGACTTTTCATTGGTGCAATCTACAAAAGCATGGAAAAATTTTGCAGAAGAACCCATGAGTGAAAAAATAAAAAGGATGGAGTCAGAGAATAAAAAAACCAAAAATGAAAAGTATTGACATATGGTAATATTCGCTGTATAGTGCCGGCCCATTAAGACATTTTCTTTTTTTATAAAAATGCCAGAATCATCAGAATTCACAGAACACCTTTGTAGACGTAGTGCATGCGAAAAAGTTGGTATGACAACAGAGGAAATCAATGAAGAATTTTATGCTGATGCCGAAGAAAGAGCGAAGGAACGGGTTATTCTTACTGAAGAAACACGAAAAAGAATACAGAATCTCTAAAAGAACACTCTCTACTTCATAAAACTAAACCTCTTCTGTAATAAATATCTCTGCAATCTGCACAGCATTAAGTGCTGCACCCTTTAGGAGTTGATCTCCGCAAACAAAAAAATCAATTCCATTTTTACCGAATACTAGGCTTTGTCGAACCCGCCCCGCTTCGACATCAAATTGTTCTGTTGCGGTAAGTGGCATAGGATATTTGAGATTTTCTGGTTCATCGACCAGTTGTACTCCTGGTGCCCAAGAAAATATCTCCCGCACTGCTTCTGGAGTAATCTCTTCCTCTGTTTCAATCGTTACTGCCTCTGCATGAGCTCGAAAAGTAGGAATACGAACTGCTGTGCAAGAAATAAGCATCTCTGGCTCATGGAATATTTTTTGCGTTTCCCATGTTACCTTCATTTCCTCTTTTGTATAGAGATTTGCCTGAAAAGTATCAATTTGTGGAATGAGATTAAAAGGAATTGGATGAGCAAATTTTTTGTTCAAAACTGGTTTTCCTTCCAAGTAATTCTTTGTCTGTTCTCTCAGTTCCTCCATAGCGGGTGCTCCCCCACCACTTGTCGCTTGATACGTTGAAACAATGACTTTTTTACATTTGAATGCCTTATGAATCGGCCATAAAGCGACCACCAAAATTGCTGTTGAACAATTCGGATTGGCAATGAGCTTTGCTCCCTTAGCATCCTCTGCATTTATTTCTGGAATAACAAGTGGAACATCATCTTCAAGCCGAAGAGCTGAAGAATTATCAATCACAATCGCTTTTCCCTTTGCAATTTCTCGAGCATACTGTTTTGAAAATTCACCAGAAACTGCCAGAAGAACAAAGTCTAAGTGTTGCGTTTTTTCCACAGAAAATTCTTCGATTTTAATTTCACCAAAAGGAGTTTTTACTTTTTTTCCAGCGCTGTTGGTGCTCGCAAAGAGACATAGTTGAGCAATGGGAAAGTCTCGTTTCTTGAGTACAGAAATCATCTCCTGACCAACAGCCCCAGTGCAACCGACAATACCAACTGAATACCTATTTCTCATAATATATAAAAAATAACTTTTTTTATCTTACACGATAACATTACCCTTCTAGCCCCTTTCCATTCGGTATTTCAAATATCACTCGATGCAAAGCCTTCAGGGCTGTATCAGCATCTAACTCATTAACGATAAAGCTGATGTTGATCTCTTGCGCACTCTGTGAAATAGCCCGAACAGAAACACCCGACTCAGAAATAGCCTCAAATATCTTAACAGCTGCTCCTTTTCGATGCTGAAGTTCTGTTCCGACAGCACAAATAATTGCCTGCCGCTCCATAATATCTATCTTTGCAAATT
>JANTGK010000035.1 GCA_024762935.1 Candidatus Peregrinibacteria bacterium
GAAGTGGAGGACAAGAGAAGAGAGAAATAGCGATAGTCTTTTCTCTTATTCTCTTGAGTAAATCCCATTTCTGACGAGGCGAATGCGGAGGAGTTTTTCATTTTAGTGGTTTTCTCAGATAGTTCTTTCCGATTTCATTCATCCCAAAAGAAAAACTTTTTGCCTTCTTTTTGGTTTCAAAAAGAACGGTTTACCTAACTATTTCCTCAAAGACGGTGTCAAAACAGTAGAACCCTTTTTTTTCTCGAATCCATTCGGCTGCGAGTACTGCGCCTAGAGCAAACCCCGACCGGTTCCGAGAGGTACATTTCACTTCAACCGTTTCAGAAGGAAAATCAAAAAGAGCAGTATGTGTTCCGGGGACTTCTCCAACACGAATGCTACTGACATGGAGCTCTTCAGGGGAAATCTTCTTTTCTGGTCGATCAAAAAGCATTGTCTTTTTTCCTTTCATTTCTTCGAGAATGGTTTCACCGAGAGTAATGGCTGTTCCACTGGGTGAATCAATTTTATGTCGATGATGTGCTTCCCAAATGGCGGCATCTGATTCTGGTATAGAGTTTGCGATTTTGGCAGCTTGTCGTGCTGTCCGAAAAAACATCTGTACGGCTGGTGAAAAATTACTCGCCCAAATAAAACCGATTCCAGCTTCCTGAACCATTTTTTGTATATTTGGGAGGTCATCAGTCCACCCAGTAGTACCAACGACGATATTTTTTTTATATGCACAGGCGAGTCGAATATTTTCTCGAATATTTGTTGGGGTAGAAAAATCTATGTAGACGTCAGAAGTAGTCTCTTTCATAAGCATCTCACTCGTCTTTTCTGGTGCACGAGGGTCAATGATTTCGTGGATTGTGTGCGATCTGTTCTGGGCGATTTCTGCAATTATTTTTCCCATTTTTCCGTATCCGATAAGTCCGATATTCATAACAAGAAGTAAAAAGTATTAATTTGAAAAAACCCCATTTGAGATAACGAGCTGTCGATCTGATGAATCAGCAAGTGATGCATCATGTGTGGCAAGAAGGAGTGTCATTGTATTCTCTTTATTAAGAGATGAGAGAAGGTCGATGATTTCCTTCCCGGTTTCAATATCCAGATTTCCAGTCGGCTCATCAGCGAGCAGTACTTCTGGCTCCCCCACAATAGCTCGAGCAATAGCAGCACGTTGACGCTGACCGCCAGAGAGTTCTGCAGGTCTGTTATTTTCTTTTCCGGCAAGACCGACCCTCTCGATGGCTTTTTTAGCATTTTGCATTGCTTCTGATCGATTTATTTTTCTGAGCAAGAGTGGCATAAGAGTATTTTCTAAAAGAGAAAATTCCCCCATAAGAAAAAATTCTTGAAAGACAAATCCGATATGTTCATTTCTGTAGTGTCCAAGTTTGATTTCTGAAAATGTGTTGATATCTTCATTTTGAAAAATTATTTTCCCGGAGTCAGGTCGTATGACGCCTCCTGCCAAATGCAGAAGTGTCGACTTTCCAGATCCAGATCTCCCCATAAGAGTAAGAAATTCTCCCTTTTGAATTTCTAGAGAGAGAGGGCCAAATTTCCACGACTCATTTCCCCGCCGAAAAGTTTTTTCAACATCATAAAAAGTAATCATGCCCTGAGTATACCCGACCTGTGACCTGAGGAAAAATGATTAATTTGTAATTGATTCTCTCTTTGTAATCTACTTTTTCTTTTCCAATTCAACAAGAGCTGCTTCAAGAGCTGCATTCTCTTGCTCGAGAGCAGAAAGATTGGTGTCGAGACCTGTTTGTAGTTCTTGGAGGGCTTTGATAAGATGCATGTTTACATTTGGACCATAATAAATACCTTTATACCCATCATCCCCTTCAGTTACCCATCTGGGAAATATCTTTTCTACTTCTTGGGCAATAAGTCCTATTTGTACTCCCTTCCCCTTCTGTTCATCAAGAAATCGAAAGGTAACGGGACGAAGATTGCTGATTTTTTGAAGAGAACCTTTGATCGGTTCAATATTCGTTTTTAAATTTCTATCTGAACTACATGGACCAGTGAGACAACCTTTATTTGCAAAATATGAGCCATGAATATTTACGTCTCCTCCATCAATCTGCAGTGCGTGACCATGTCCGATGCTGTCTCCGAAAGTAATATTTCCATTGCTATCAACTATTAATCGGGTTGCTTCTGAAGCAGCTTTTCCTCCCCAGATTGAAAACCCATTTGTCGGAGTTGATTCATGAGCACGTAATTCCCAAATGGCAGTATCTGTCCCAGCCGTATTCTCAATCCGAAGCGAAGTGATTCCATCTGTTCCGACAACATGAAGATCGGCTAATGGGTTTGTTGTACCAATACCAGTATCACCATGATCTAAGATGGTCATCGCGGGGGTAAAAACAGATATTTCAGTAGGATCACTGCTAATATCAAGTCGGTTATTATCAGCAGCAATTCTGAAGTCGGGTGTGTTTGAGTCAGTGTCTTCTAACTCAATGTCCATATTAGACCCCATAAGTCGAAGTGAAGCAGGTGAGGAAGTGTTAGAGATGTGAAGAGCTTCTTGTGGGTCAGAAATGCCAATTCCAAAGAGTCCACTTGGTGTAATCGACACAATCCGTGAGAAGGTTCCTGAGTCATTTGATTCAAATGAGAGATTTCCATCTGTAGTCATTCCAAAAGTAAAGTCACCAATGCCAGCTGTGGTATTTCGGAATTCAATCTGTGTTTCACTCGAATCTGTGAGTTGGAGATTATCTCCTCCTGCAATATGAAGCCCTACTTCTGGCGAGTGAGTTGCAATACCGATGTTTCCCTTAAAATAATTATTACGTGTTCCAGTACTAGAAATCGATTCATCTGTCATAATTCCCCCACTGCCTACGATGAGTCCCTGAAGAGAACTAATATTTCCTCCTGCAGAAACACGATTGAGTGCCCTCAGAGAGCCTCCTGTAAGAGTGTCAGAAGAAATGCTCAGTGCGGAGATCCCAGAGATTTCCATTGCTTCGAATCCATTGTCTGTGTATCCGGCAGCAAAAAGGTAATTTCCAGAAATGGCTAAACTGACCACACCTCCAAGAGCCATGGTGGCATCATCATAAAGAGCTGTCACATGCGTTGGAATGGCAGGATCTGTAATATCAAGAACTTCTATTCCATTATCATTTTTTCCTGCTATGTATGCATAATTTCCAGATATGACAATATCACTTACTCCAGCAAGAGCAACGGATGAACCTTCATCAATCTTTGCCTCAGGAGTAGGATTCATCGGATCAGAAATATTGACCACTTGAATTCCATCTGTTGTAGAGGAACCAACGTAGGCATAGTCTCCAGTAATGGCTATTGCTTGTGCCCCATAGAGTGCTGTACTTCCTCCATTATCAATAATTTTCCCCATTGCCAATGGGTTCATCGGGTCAGAAATATCAATGATTTGGAGGCCATCATCTAAATAAGAGGTAACATATGCGTATTTTCCTGAAACAGAAAGACCATATGCTCCATCAAGAGCTGTATTTGTTCCGTCATCAGTAATCTTTCCAACAGGAACGGGACTGGAAATATTAGAAATATCAATGATTTGGAGGCCATCATCAATAAGTGAAGTGACATAGGCATAATCTCCATTTACTGAGATACTTCTTGGACCTGCGAAAGCGGTAGTTTCATCATCGAGAATTCTGCTGACATGCGTAGGCTGAGTAGGGTTCGAAATATCAAGAATCTCGATACCGTCCATTTGCGAGGAGACCACAAAGGCGTAGTTCCCAGAAATAGCAATATCAACCGGGTCCAAAAGTGCTGTATTTGTTCCGTCATCAGTAATTGTTCCGATATGTACCGGATTGCCAGCGGTAACGAGGAGGTTTCCCGTCCCAATATCTATTTTTTCTGAAGGACTTGAAATTCCGATTCCAATGCTTCCATCTGTGCTCATGGTGACTTCTGTATTGGGATTATTCCACCATTGAATATCTCCAGTTTTCCAATCAATAGTGTTACTCGATGTGCAAACATAACCAGTGCCAACTGAGGTGATTTGCTCTCCTCCGATAGTATATCCGCTTGAGATGCTGGTACTATCGATGGGTACTTTTTCTTCTGCAGGAAAGCAGGGGCTACCTCCAGTAATACTGTCTCCAGTGAGTGTAACACGACCGTTTGTACCAAATATATCCAACACACCAGTAGGTTTAGTTGTTCCGATTCCAAATTTTTTTCCTTGAATATCAGGGTAGAGTAGATTTCCCAGACTTCCCCCGGCATCTTCTCCAGTTGGATCTACTGGCCAAACGGTTGCTGCAGAAACAGAAGAAAGAGCTCCAAAAAATACACACATTCCTATTGCTGCAAGAAAGATATTTTTTTTGCCGATTGTGTCTGTAAAAGGGTTCATTTCAAATGAAATTATTGATTTTGAAGAAGTTTCAGTCGATTCTTAAGTTCGATATTCTTTTTTTCTAGAGAGTTGAGACGAGTTTCATATTCACTAGAGAGCTCTTGAAAAGCATCAAGAAGGAGAACAGTTATGTGAGAACCATATTGGACAGTTTTATTCCCTTGACTATTAATAGAGACTAAATCAGGAAATACTGATTCCACTTCTTGAGCAATGAGACCTATTTGCTTCCCTTGTCCATATTTTTCATTTATGAAATCAAAAGTCACTGGGTTCAGATGCATGATTTTCTCAAGTGACCCTTCTATATCTTGAATATTTGTTTTGAGTCGGGCATCAGAAGAACAGCTTCCCATGACACAGCTGCCATCAATCCGGAATCCATATCCCGCATCTACATTCATATCCCCAGTTTCCATATGAAATATATAGGGAGGTGATAAATCGTCAGTCCCAATGATAAATCTGTTGTGCCAATCATTGTTATCTCCAATGGTGAGGTGGGTTGTTTCTGATCCCTCTTCTCCTCCCCTAAGAACAAACTGATGTGAAAAGCCATAGTGGTGGTTCCACACTTGCATTTCCCAGTCACTCGTTCCCGCTTGGAGCTTCAAGTTAGTCACATCACTGACACTTTCATCAGCGATGTCTAACTCAGCTTGTGGAAGATCCACTTCATCAGTTTCTCTTTTTTCAGTACCAAGTCGTATTTGTCCATTTTGATCCATAACAACGATGTCGTCAAAAGAACCCTCACTATCATTCTCAAGAGTAAGAGCACCAGTAAAGCTATCGAGTCCTGGGATATGAACAACTTCTACGCCTGATCCTCTAGTGCAACTAAAATATGCATACTCTCCAACAACCTCAAAGTCGCGGCATCCATTGAGCATGGTTGTGGCTCCTCCATTTTCAAATTCTCCAGTTGAGACAAGGTTGTATGGATCTGTAAAATCAATAATTTCGATTCCGTCATCATCATAGCCGCTTATAATAGCGTAGTTTCCAACAATTTCTACCCCCCATGCTCCTTGAAGTTCTTTTGTAGCATCATCATTCATGACACTTATAGTTTGTATAGCAGATGGATCGTCGATGGAGATAAGCTCAATACTATTACTGGTGTATCCCGTTACGATAGCATAATCATTGCCTACTGATACTCCACGTGCACCACTAAGGGTTGGACTGGCTCCAGCGTTGTCACCAACAGGCCTTGGGCTAGTGGGGTCAGAAATATCAATGATTTGAAGGCTATTATCTGTAGAACCAGTAATATATGCGTAGTCTCCAGAGATATCAATTCCATATGCTCCTCCAAGCCCTATTGTTGCATCATCTACTATAGCTGCTGCATGTACTGGGTTTGCAGGGTCAGAGACATCAATGATTTCAAGTCCGTTTTCAGCTGCACTTGTGACATATGCATAATCCCCTTGCACGTATACTTCTAAGGGATCAGTTAAAAGGGCAGAAGGGTTATCAGTATCGCTCATCATTCCAACGAGAGCTGGAGTGAGAGGATTTGAAATATCGATGATAACCAGTCCGTCAGATCCTTGACTCGTCACATAGAGGTAATTTTTGAGAGCAAATACTCCACTCGCATTTGTAAGAGATACATCAGTGATGTTGGCAACTTCTGTTGGGTTTGCTGGATCAGAGATATCAAGAACAGAGACTCCATTTTCAGTTGAACTTGATACATAGGCGTAATTTCCAGAAGTGGTTATATATTGAGCTTCTGCCAGTGTTGTTGATCCACTTTCGGCAATACTTCCTGAGTGAATAATGCTGGAGAGTGCGGCGGTGAGTTTATTAGCAATCCTAAATTGAAAATGAGTGTCTTCTGTATCCATGAATTCTATTCGTGGATTTGGACTTTCAACAAGTACACGACTTTTTCCGTTTGTATTTCCATTTATGTCCAAATCTGTCAGCCCATAACTTTCACCGATTGCTATATTTTTCTGGTTATTATCAAAGAGTATCACTGGGTGTGTGATTTCTCCAGGGTCTGAGTAAACAGCTGTCAGCCCATTAGAGCCAGAAGCAATATCAAAGTCATCACCTGCTCCAGAGGTGTTTTGAAAAAATAAACGTGAAATATCTGAGCTCTCTAAGAGTATTTTTCCATCTTTTGCGTTATGGAGCGCTTTTTCAGGTGTCAGGGTGCCGATTCCTATGTTTCCATTAAAAATATTTTCTCCCAAATCATCATTTGCAGAAATATTTCCACTTGTTGAGATGCCCTGGTTGGCAATGGTAAGTTTATTTTGTGCATGGAGCTTTTCTGTAGATATATCCCCGGTGAGAGTCATACTTCCACTGTCAATACTTCCGATACGAGCGGCAGGGGCAGTTATTAATCCGCTGGTGAGAATGTTTCCATCATGAACATGAAGATCTTTTATGGGAGTATTTGTGCCAATTCCAAGTTTTCCAGAATCATCAATGACAATATTTTTTTTGGTATTTCTCCACCATTTTTCTTCTCCTTTGACCCAATCAATAGCGTTGCTGCTCGTACAGACAAAAGTTCCACCGACGGTTGTAACGATTTGATCTCCAAGAGTATACCCAGCAACAATACCGGCTGTATTTTCAAGTGGAACTTTCTCTTGACCAATGGCGCAGTCTCCTCCGTCTCCATTACTGGAGTCATTCGAAAGCGTGGACATTCCTTGGGCTCCAGAAATATGGAGTTTTGTCCCAGAAGTTTCAGAGGTGATGGCTTCAAGATTCGGGGAGAGAGCAACTCTTGCCTTTCCATCTTTGTTTTCTTGTGAGGGATGTTGTGGCCAGCTCGTGGCAAGTGCTCCAATAGAAAGAATAAAAATTCCTATTATTGCTGTTATGGAAACAGATGCAAAAATTCTTCTGAGAAACGTTTTTCGTGCCAATGGTTTGTGTTTATATTTCATTTTTTATTGGTTTTGAAGGGCAGTTATCTCTTTGCGAAGATTTTCTTGGTCTTCCTCAAGGTTCTGTATATCTGATTGTGTCTGCACTTGAAATTCTTGAAGACCCTTTATAAAGTACATCTCAAGTGGAATTCCATAATCGATTGTTTTGTATCCATTAGAATCCAGAGATACGATTTCAGGGAGGACATCTTCCACTTCTTGGGCAATCATTCCTCTCTGTAATCCCGTTCCATAATATTCATCAAGAAAAGTAAAAGTAACGGGACGAAGATGAAGAAGGTGTTCAAGAGAAGAATCAAGAGGCGCAATATCTGTTTTAAGTCGTTCATCTGACGAGCAGATTCCTCCGACACAGTTTCCATCTACGCTATAGCCTCCACCAATATTTACATCTCCATTTCCAATGTTATCAGTTCCAATATTTAATTTGTAGTCTGTTGGCGCAGTGCCAGCAATGTTGATGCTTCCATCTGGTTCAATAAAAAAATGATTTGATTCAGCCAATACTGTGCCTCCCCAGAGAAGAAGACTGTCTTCAAGTACTCCACTCCCAAGAACTTTCCATTCAAAATTCGCATCGTTAGTGTTCAGTTCTTGAAGTCGAACTCCCGTTGAATCAGTATCACTGCTTGAGACATGAAGCTCAGCAAGTGGAGAGGTAGCGTCTCGAATTCCCACACGCCCATTCCCGAGAATGGTAAGTCCTCCACTTAGTGTTGAGGTATCTGGTCCATGCATGAGGTCAAATTGTCCATTAGTATTTCGGAGTGCATATGTTGATGAAGTATTCGGATCACTGAGAAGAACCCCTGCTTCATTTCCTCGTATACCTATATCTGCTGTTCCAGCTGTATCAGTAATCTGAAGAGAGGCAAGTGGCGAGGTTTCATTAATTCCAACTTTTCCATCATGCGTTAGGGAAAGAATACTTTCCCAAGAACCTGAGGGGCTGATTTGTACCTGAAGGTCACCAGTACTATTTTCAATTCGAAAGTCATTATTGGCAGAAGAAGTTGTCCGGAATTCTATTCCTGGTGATGACGGGCTCTCAAGAAGCACATCTCCTCCATTTCCGACATCAAGTCCAAAAATTGGTGACACAATCCCTATTCCGACACTTCCTCCAAAATAATTGGCTTGAGTACCACTGGCAGAAATACCACCTGTTGTCGTAATACCTCCAATTCCAACATTGACACTGTCATGAACATATATGTTTTTGTCTGTTGTGATTCCCCCTGATATGTTTGCAAAATTTGAATATATATTTCCAAATGATGAGGACCCTGTTTTGATTCCAGAAACATCGAGAATCTCTACGCCATTTTCAAGGTATGATGTGACATAGAGGTACTTTCCATAAGCTCCTATTCCATAGGGGCCATCAAGAAGTGTTGTTGACGTGTCAAATATAGCACCGACGTGTGCAATATTTGTGGGATCAGAAACATCAAGAATCTCTACGCCATCTTCTTCATACCCCGTGACATACGCATAGTCTCCTGAGAGAACGATTTTACCAGCTCCCTCCAGGGCCGTAGATGATGTATCGAAAAAAGAACTGACATATGTTGGATTTGTGGGATCAGAAACATCGAGGACGATGATACCATCAGGATTATCTGTTGACCCATTTGATGATGAAACTCCAGGACGCCTCCAGCTGACATTTCGTTCGACAGAAACATAAGCATATTTTCCATTGACAGCGATATCATCTGGGTTTTCAAGCTCAGGAATTGTACTTTTCGTAAGTGATCCTACTTGTGTGGGATTGCTCGGATCTGAAATATCCACAATGGCTATTCCTTCATCTGTTGATGCGGTGATATAGGCATATTTTCCAGATACAACAATACTTGATGCTCCTTGCAGTGTTGTTGTCCCATCATCAAGGAGTGATCCCACATGAATTGGACTAGTGGGGTCAGAAATATCAAGAATCTCCATTCCATTTTCAAAAACAAACCCTCCATTTGTAAGAACGTAGGCATATCTCCCAGCAATAGTGATATTGCTAGGTATTCGCAAGAGAGTGGTTCCGTCATCAACAATCTGTCCAGCTGGAGTTGGGTTTGAAGGATCAGAGATATCTATAATCTGAATTCCCTGTTCGTCTTGAGAGATAGCATAGAGATAGTCTCCGTAGACTTCTAAATCGAGAACACCGCTTAGGAGTACTGATGCATCATCAGTTATTTTTCCAAAATGAGATGGCGAAATGGGGTTTGAAATATCCATAATTTCGATTCCATAGTAGCTCCCGACATAGGCATAGTCTCCAGAAATAACGATAGAATTTGCACCATCGAGCTCTCTTTCAGAATTAATTCCATACGATGTAATATGAGTCGGGTTCCCTGGTGTTATGATTCCACTCCCCTGTTCAATCTGAAGATCTTCTGTAGGTGATGATGTTCCAATACCCAAATTTCCATTTGTATCAACGACAACTTCAGTGTCAGAATCTTTCCACCATTTTTCACTACCAGAGAGCCAAGTAATGGTATTTCTTGCAGTACAGATGTAATCAGCCCCTATTTTGGTAATAGACTCTCCCTCAATGGTAGAGTTAGTTGAAAGAAGAGTTGGTGGAACCATAGGCACTCTCTCTTCTGTACTGAGGCAATCTCCTCCATCTCCAGCAGCAGAATCACCGGTTAAAAAAACTCTCCCCCCACTTCCAAATACATCAAATGGTGTTGCAGGAGTATTTGTACCGATTCCTACACGTCCATTGGTGGTATCGGGTGAAAAATAGTCCCGATACGCTCCTTTTGGGCTTTCATCAGGTGGTGTTGTTGCGGGCCAATTAACAGCGGCATGCCCCCCTGTTGCAAGAAAGAAAAAAGAGAAAAGAAAAATGAGAGAGTCTCGTACTTTTTTCACTGCGCCGTTTTTTTGTTTTTTTATGTTCATTTTTTATGTAATTTTATTGTACTGAAGAAATGAAGTTTTGACAAGATTTTTTTGCCTCTTTATCAGGGATAAATTGGCACCATTTTGCGTCACCTTCTGTTTTTGCCATATTGAAAAAATGAACATTTGCTGCATTTGTTGCTCGGGTGATGCAGGTTTCCTGTTGAACCTTGTTTTTTATTTCTTTACAAGAAAAAGGGCTATAATCTTTCAATGCACGTGCGGTAATAGCTCTATCTCTACAATATTGTTTCATCTCTTCATCAGCGATGGAATCACACCCTTCGACATTTCCACTGCTCATAAAAGTGGTTGTCTCTTTCATTTGGAGTTTTTGTTGCACTTGTCGAATGCAAGTTTTTTGCATATCTGAACTCCTGAGTGCTCTACAAGAGCTCGGATCAAAATCTTTTTCTGCTTTTTCAATAGCAAAATTCAGTTCACACTGGTTTTGATCTTCAATATTGGAAAATTCCTGACAGTCCTTTTTGTTTTTTACTTTTTTCTCTTGTATTTTTTTGGCAGTAAAAAAATCTTCACAGAGTTTTTTCTCTCTTTCTGTGGGTATGTCTGAGCAATCAGATATGCTCGTGACTTTCATGATTTTTGATCGTGCCTCAAGTTCATGACACTGTTGACGAATAGTCTTGCTGACGATTTGTTGACATCTAGAAAAATCATTTTGCAGTTTAACAATTCCAAGGGCGACCTGATCAAGACAATATTGTTTTCTGCTCTCATCTCGCATTTTTTCACAATGTGATTGACGTGTTTCTTGGACTGCTTTTGAGAGGAGAATAGCATCCCAGCATTCATCTTCGACCTTTTGATTTTGTATTTCTTGGCACATATCGGTGTTTCGAGAGAGGAGTGCATTTCTGAAGATTTTTTTATCTTCAATGGGCTGATTTTCTTTGACCTCCTTTTCTGTTTTTTGGACTGATACCTCCTTGTCTTTGGTGGTGAGTGGCATCGGTGGTGGAAGATCTTCTTTGCGTTCTCCTGCTAGCAAAAAAAGAACCACTCCTCCAATAACGAGAAATCCTAAGAGTGCCATGATGAGGTATGTTTTTATTTTCAAGTATATGTTTTTATTTTGAGATGCTTTCCAAAAAGCAATTCTATTTCTTTTTATCATAGCAAAAACAAAGGAATAACACAATTTTTTTCTTGACAGATACACAAGAAATAGCAGAAAATGTATCGGCTTTTTTCTTTTTTGGGTATTTGGCTGGTAAACGCTTTCGAAAAAACGACGAAATTCGCCTTCCTGAAGTATTTTTGGTAGATGACACAGGCGAGAAAATCGGAAAAATATCAACGGATAAAGCACTTGCCCTTGCTGAAAAAAAAGAGCTCGACCTTGTAGAGGTAGCACCGAACGTGCGACCACCAGTATGTCGTCTCATGGATTTTGGAATTTTTCTTTTCGAACAGAAGAAGAAAGACAAAGCTCAGAAAAAAGCAAAAAAGACCACTGAGGTCAAAGGAGTTCGATTTGGAATTCGAATCTCACCACATGATCTTGAAGTAAAATTACGCTCTGCGAGAAAATTCTTAGAAAAAGGTCACTTCGTAAAAGCGACTTTACAATTTAGGGGCCGAGAAATCGTTCATGGAGAGTTGGGGTTTAAAAAGATGAATGAATTTAAGGAGGCACTCGTCGATGTATCACGAGTTGATCAAGAACCAAAAAAACAAGGGCGACAGATCGTAATGCTGTTAGCACCACAGAAGAATTCAGCAAAAAAAACTACTAACAATTAATTTTTATTTTTTCATCGCTATGGCGGTAAAACAAGGAAGAGTTGGAAAGAAACGCACAAAAAGTGCTGCAAAAAAACGAATTGCACAGACCGGCACAGGGCAGTATAAGATTCAAAAAGTGGCCCATAAACATTTACTCCTTCAAAAGAGTAAACGTCAAAAAGCAAAGGCAAGTAAGCCTATTATTTTACAAAAAGGTGATGCTGCTCGAGCAGCACAAATGCTCTAAAATCTCTTTTTTTATTTCATATGAGAACTACCAATAGTGTTGCCAGAAAAAAAAGGCATAAAAAAATACTGAAACTTGCTAAGGGGTATAAATGGGGTCGAAAAAAACTCTACAGACTCGCAAAAAATGCCGTGATGAAGGCTGGTCAGCATGCCTACAAACATCGACGTCAGAAAAAAAGAGAATTTCGGCAACTTTGGATTCTTCGTATTTCTGCTGCACTTCGTGCACAAGGAATTATGTACTCCCGGTTTGCTCACCAAGCGGCAGAAAAAAAGGTGGTAATCAATAGAAAGATGTTGGCAGATCTTGCCGTACGTGAGCCAGATGTCTTTAATACGATTGTCAAGACAGTAATGGCATAAATAGAGCAATGAATTGTAAATGGAGAAGACGGATGAGAGCTTTGCTCTCATCCGTTTTTTTGTAATGGTATAGAGGATGTATATATCTTCCCTCTTTCCTTATTAATCATTAATCCTTTCTCATTAATCGTTCACTTTTATTTGTTTTTGCAATCCTATAAAACTCCTCCGCATTCGCCTCGTCAGAAATGGGATTTACTCAAGAGAATAAGAGAAAAGACTATCGCTATTTCTCTCTTCTCTTGTCCTCCACTTC
>JANTGK010000036.1 GCA_024762935.1 Candidatus Peregrinibacteria bacterium
TTTTTGGAGTCCTTTTTCATCCAAAATCAGCACCAAAGAAAGATAAACAACTATTCGCATGGCTTGTTCTGGCAACTCTTCCAACGGTTTTTATTGGGTTTCTTGTAAAAGACAGTATGGACACCTTTCGGACGCCAGAATACGTGGCTACAATGTTTCTCGTCAGTGCCGGGCTCTTTATCCTTGCTGAAAGATTTCCCAAAAGAAAAAGAAGTAAAATAAAAAGTAAAACTGCATTTTTTGCCGCATTCTTCCAGATTTTTGCACTCCTTCCGGGAATCTCACGATCGGGTACGGTTATGGCTGGAAGCATGCTTTCGGGAACAGATCGAGAAGAATCTACTCGCTTTTCTTTTCTCTTGGGACTCCCTGTTATCGCCGGAGCATTCCTCCTTTCTTCACTGACAATATACCAAGAAGGGCTTCCTGACTCCTTGACACATACATCACTTTTTATAGGCTTCATTTCGTCTGCTCTTTCTGGCTATTTTATGGCTCGTTTCCTCTTGCGGTTTTTTAAAAAGCACACCCTCAACAGCTTTGCGATATATTTAATACTAATAAGTATCGGTATATTTATTACTCTCTAATCTACTCCAACTGACTCTTCCAAAATGTTTCTGAATCTTTTGTGTCATCTGGGAGTTTATCTGCAATCCCTTGGGCTGTAATAAGTTTTTCAAATGCACATTTCTTTTTCGCATTTATAAAATTATCCAAGAACGCTTCACGAGTTTTTCCAAGACTTTCAGATAATTTTAATGCGTGAAAAAACTCATGAGCCTCCTTTTGTCCTGTTGCAGAGGAACTTGCGGCCCTTGTGTTTTGAAAATTCAAATTTACGTCGACCCTCTTTTGAATCCAGTTGTCTGATTGACGGAGGCATTTATCTGCTCCAATACATTTTTTATCAGCACGATATCGACATGGCCCATAATCATTTTCATCAGACATTTTATGTGTATAGATTCATAATATTATAGCAAAAAGGAGAAAAATTTAAAAGAGGACAAGAATATTGAATGCAGGAAAGGGGCAAAGTACCAGAGCTACAAAGTCTCAAAGTAAAGAGAGAATCTTGAATGCAGAAGGAAGAAATAAGTGAATCAAGAGGTTAAAAAAAATTCTCTCTCCATAGGAATTTCTTTTCTATACCCCCTCTCACTCCCCCTGCAAGGGGGAGGACGGTCCTGCTTCATTAATGAAAAAGTTTCTGAATGATTTTTATATATCGATAAGAGAAAAATCTCAGAAGTACTCAAAATGGGAATTACTCATATGGAAGGCATAAGGCAAAAATCGCTAAATCTTGATTTTTCAGAGACTTTGCGGTAAAATACGAAGAAATATACAAACAAAATGCCGACAAATGACAATGCCACTGGCGAAAAAACGAGGGAGGAGCTCATTGATGAGATTGTAGGTCTTGCCCAAGAAATAAAAATGAGTAAAGAGAGGAAAAAACAATATCGAGAGCAAATAGAGCAGAATATGAAAAAAATTGAAGTCGTGGAGCATAAAATTGAGATGATTAAAGTGGAGAAAGAAGTAGAAAATGCTTTATCAGAGTAAAACAAAATGAATACAAAATTCTTACACCTTCGGAATGATGTGTTTCGAGAAAAGAGGGTGGTTTTTGAAGTGGGAAGTTGGGGTGAAACAGATTCATTACAAGCTACTGCTAAAAAAGCGCTAGATAATCAAGAACCAGAATATAGTGATTCAAATAAGAGTCCCGACAATCAGGCTTTTGCGGGTGAGAATCCATTTTCTGATGTATGGGAGAAGGGGATAGAAAACCCAGAGGAACTTAAAGAAGCCCTAAAAAAAGTACCTAAAAATAAACTAGTAAATGACAAAGAAGCTCTAGAGGAAAAATTGACTAACGCAACAGAGGAAGAAAAAGTTGCAAAAAATGACGCAATAGAAACCGCACAAAGACTTGAAGATTCATCTGAACAACTCAAACGAGAAAGTGGAGGTGAACAACCACTAAATAATAGCGAAATACTGGCAGATGATAAGAATGCAACTCCTAATACTATAGCTACGGACATAGGACAAAACCCTGAAGATGCAAACAATCAAAAAAGTGCGTCACACAAGGCTACGGTAAGTAAACAAATAAGTCATCCGATTGCGGGAGGAATACAGAGTACTGCTAGTGGTGAAACCATTACTTATTCCGCAACAAAAGAAACAAAATCCGCTTAAAACTAAAGAAAGAATCTCAATAAAAAACTGATATCCTCCTCCCTCCGCAAGGAATGATGAATGAATTATTCGTATATTTTTTTGTCTGGGTCGCCGCGTCGCTCTCTACGGTCGTTCCTCGCGACATGCACTTTGGAGTTTCTTCAGACACCAAAAGACTGTGTCACAAAGGAGAATAGTATTAGAAACAGGAAATCAGAACAATATCGTTCACTGAATATATCGTTGCCGATGGATTGCTGCATATTTTTCTTTTCCTACTAATAATGTGCTTCAAAGTAAAACTTTGAAGCATCTACTAGCATCTACTAGACGTTTCGCTCCTCCTCCAGCATCCACAAATGTAGCACTTCCGAAGAAGTACTTCCTTTATAAGACCGGAGCGGATGAAACTTTGAAAAACATCTATTAATATCTATCGCAACGCCCCCTCACCCCCCTTCTTAAACCAAGCAGGATGCTTCGCAATATGGCTTATAAAAATCTCCCCTACCCCCTCTTTGCGAAAGAGGGGGACAGATGCAGTGGAGTACTTATTCTGAGAAGGAGGAAAGCTATCCTTCCTTCTTTGTTCCAGATTACTGGGGCTTCAGACTTAAGAAATATTACGAATCATATTGGCTCATAGCTTATGGCTAACAGCTTTCTGATACATTAAAATTCTCTCTTCACTTTGTGACTTTGTAGCTCTGGTACTTTGTAACTTTCCTGCATTCAATATTCCCTCTTCCATATTCGTTAATCTTTCATCATTCTTCATTAATCATTCATCTGCCAACCTGTCCTGCGAAGCTTTTGCGAAGAAGGAAGGTACTCTTCATTCTTCCTCCTTCTATATTCTCACCTACAGCAAACTCGGATCTGGCGGAATATCATCATAATCTAGCAAAAATTTCATCACCTCTTTAAAGATAGGAGCAGCTGTTGTTGACCCCCATGTTCGATCTTCCCCAAAACGTGGTCGATCAAACTTTACGTAGACGACATATTTTGGATCTTCTGCAGGAGCGTATCCAGCAAATGAGGTAATAAAAGCACCTTCTCCAGTTTCGTATTTTCCATTTGCCCCAGCAATCTGTGATGTTCCCGTTTTTCCCGCTACACGGTAGCCTGGAATTTGAGCCGGATGGGCAACTCCATTATTTACCCCCGAAACGAGCATCGTTGTAATAGTAGTAGAAGTATCAGCTGAAAGAACCCTTCGTATTGTTTGTGGCTTCCTTTTTTCTACTTTTCCATCTGGAAATATTATCTCTGAAACAATTTCTGGACGCATAAGTGTCCCGCCATTGGCAAGTGCGCACCATGCACGAACCACTTGTATCGGCGTTGCTGTAAGCCCTTGACCAAAACTTGCCGTAAGAAGATGTGCATCTGACCAGTCTTTCTTTGGAAGAACTTTTCCTGGTGCCTCTTCATCGAGATCGATATCCGTGTAATCTCCAAAACCAAATTTTTCAACAATAAAATTATACATAACGGATTTACCGAGTTTCAATGCAACAAATACCATTCCAACATTAGAAGATGTCTCCAGAACATTCGTCATCGTCTGAATACCATTATACTGCCCAAGAGCTGTTTTAATGGTGAACTCTCCCACCTGAACGGGTCCGTCTTCGTTAAAAGTGGTATTTGGCGTTACCTCTCCGGTTTCAAGAGCAGCTGACATGACAATAGGCTTAAACACTGACCCCGGCTCATAGATTTCTTGTACAGTACGGTTAATAAAAGCACCTGGACCTAATTTATTTTGATATACATAAAACTCCGGATCAAATTCAAGTCTCCAAGCATCATCAAATTCTTCAAAAGTAGACCGCTGTAATCTTCCGTGTTCATCTTTTACAAAAAGTGGGGTTGTTTTATAAATTTTTCGTGCATCTTCTGGTGTTGTCCGCCGCACACGAAGAGATTCTCCAAAATTATTCGGATTAAACAGTGGGGCATTTGCCATGGCAATGATTTTCCCTGTTTGAGGCTCAATAACAATGACCTGACCCGAATCAGCATTAAACCTCTCAACTGCTTCAGAAAGTATTTTTTCTACATACCGTTGTACAACACGATCAATAGTGAGAACAACATTTGCCCCGTTCTCAGAATCTTTAATGACTTCAAAATTTACCCCTCCTCCAGAAACATCATTTTGGCTCTCTACAATACCGGTACTTCCCGAAAGGAGGCGGTTGAATTTTCCCTCAATCCCATATTGACCACGACCCTCATGATTCACAAAACCGAGAACCTGTGCAGCAATCTCATTATCGGGATAGTATCTCCAGTGCTCAGGAATAAGAACAACACCTCGGAAATAATCTGGAATTGGCTGTGTATTCAGTTTTTTTACAAGGACATCTCTCTTGGATTTTTTGTGGGTTTCATCAGAAATTTTCTTGAGTTCTTCTATTTGCTGAGAGATTTCTGGACGAATCTTATTCTTAATCTTTACATATCTCACATCTCGTTCTTCAAGTTTTCGGAAAATTTCATCTTTTGGGAGTTCCAAAAGCTCGGAGAGAGTTTTTGCGATAGCTTTTCTTGTTTTTTTTGTTTGGGGAACCCGTGTTGGATCAGCATAAACAATAGATTTTTCACGGATGATATTTATTCCAGAAAGGTGAAGGGATTCAACGGTACTGAGTACATCGTCAGGGACTTCACGTTTGAGCGTAATAAAATCAATCTTTTCTTTATTTATCTTTCGAAAAATGACATCTGCATATGCATCGATAGCCTCTTCTTTTGTGGGGTAAATAATCTGGGGCATTTGATATCCTCCTCCTTCTTCATCTTTCGTTTCATCTGGTTGAATAACTTCGACACTTCCCTCGGGACAAAATTTTACGTCTTCTTGACATGCTTGATAATCTTCATCTGTATATAATATTGGAGCGAGAGCATCTGCAACAAGACGCTTTGCAGGTGTCACCTTTGGATCGATATAGATGAGATCAAGAGTGGTATTTGTTGCGAGCTTAATGAGACTTCCTGTGTTTTTATCACGAACATTTATTTCTCCTCTTTGAGCCGACAATTCAATGGTACCTGAACGCTGTTCCATTGCTTTTTTTGCATACCCCTCACCTTCGAGTACCTGTAAATGAAAAAGTCGAACAATAATAATACCAAACAAAATGACGGCCCCTATTTGGGCTGCCAGGAGTCGATTTGGAAAAAATTTTCTCTGTGATTGCCGTCGGGAACCTCTTCGGGAAAGCATGTGGTATTATTTGAGCAGAGTATAAAAGGTAAAAATAATATTCACTCGTGCCCGGTAGAACCAAAACCGCCACGACTTTCACGATTTGAAAAATCATCCTCCACGAACTCTGCTTGTTCTGCCCGAACAAACACACCCTGAGCAACACGAGTACCTTTTTTTATTACCACAGGTGACTGAGTAAAATTTCGAACGAGTACTTTTATTTCGTCTTCTGCACCGGAGTAATCTTGATCAATAACACCGATTCCATGTGGAGGTGTGATACCGAATTTTTTTGGAGCACTGGAACGACTCGCCAAGATAAGGGCAAATCCCGGAGGAGTTTCGATAACGAGACCTGTTGAAACCATTCCGATTTCTTTTGGGGCGATTTCAATATCTTCTGCTGCGGCAAGATCGAACCCAATGGAGCCTTTTGTCTGAAAAACAGGAATCTCAACGTCACCTCTGAGTTTGTGAATATGAACTTTCATTCGTTTTTTGGATAAATCTATGTACATCATGTCATATTCTTTCGTTTTTTTAGAACCTTTTCCTGTTCTAAAAAGAAGTTTTTTATGGCAAAATCCGCATCGTATATATTCTTTGCGCAATGGATAAAGCCTATCAACCACAACAATCTGAAGATGATATTTATCATAAATGGGAACAGGCAGGAGCATTTGTACCATCAGATGCAAAAAAAACATTTACCATTGCCATTCCTCCACCAAATGTAACGGGAACACTCCACGCAGGTCACGCCATGTATGTGGTACAAGATATTATGATTCGCTGGCACCGAATGATGGGCGAAGCGAGTTTATATGTGCCTGGTACCGATCATGCGGCTATTGCTACAGAATCTGTAGTTTTAAAAAACCTCGGAATAAAAGACCGAAACAAAGAAATACGTCGGGAGGATTTTATGAAAGAAGCAGAAAAATGGACCAAAAAAACACATGATAGGATTATTCATCAGCTCAAAAAAATAGGACTCAGTTGCGACTGGAGCCGTGAAGCCTATACTTTTGATGAGCCACGAAACAAAGCAGTAAATACTATTTTTAAAATGCTCTATGACAAGGGGCTCATTTATCGGGGAAACCGCATGATAAATTGGTCGATTGGGGCACAGTCAGTACTCGCTGATGATGAAGTCGAATGGGGAGAAAAGACCGAGCCATTTTATTACATTCGGTGTGGAGAATTTATTATTGGTACCGTTCGTCCGGAAACAAAATGTGCCAATAGTCCCGTTATGGTCAGTGAGACTGGTGAATACGTTCGGGTGAAGTTCATGGAACATGGAACAGGGAACACGGAATATTTCATCTTGTCAAAATTCCTTTTTGAGAATGAAGAGCAACGGAAGAAAGTACTGAACCTTCTAGACCCGAATGGAACATTTGAGCTCATCGATACATTCACGGGAAAAGAACTTGAGGGGCAGGAATTTGAATATGAGACCTACGCCGGAAAGCGGAAATTTACCGTTTTAGCTGATGAAAAAGTAATCGATATGGAGAAGGGTGCCGGAACGATGACGATTTCATCATGTCATAGTGCAGATGACTATGACCTCGCCCAACGCAGAAAACTTGATGACACGTGGATACAAAAAATCGACTTTGAAGGAAAAATGACAAGTATCGCCGGACCATGTGCCGGTATGAGTATTATTAATGCTCGAAAGCGAGCTGCGGAAATCATGCGTGAGCAGGGGCTCTTGGTTGGAGAAGATACTTCTTATGTTCATAGGGTGCCAGTGTGCTACCGAAGTCATACGGTAGTAGAGCCAATGGTGAGCAAACAGTGGTTTATTGCTGTAGAGAAAGAATTTACCGATGATTTTTCCGGAGAAAAAACAACCCTGAAGTCACAGATGCAAGAGGCTGTACGAGGAAACCATGTAGAAATTGTCCCGAATCGTTTTGATAAAACATATTTCCATTGGATTGATAACCTAAGAGACTGGTGTATTAGCCGTCAGATTTGGTGGGGACATCGGATTCCTGTTTGGTACCGTCAGGTCAAGGAGCAGGCAGCAGGAAACAAAGAACAAGAAGAGATATATGTGGGAGTAAAACCACCAGAAGGAAAAGGATGGACACAAGATGAAGACACACTTGATACCTGGTTTTCTTCTGCGACGTGGCCATTTAGTATTTTTAATTGGCCAGAAAAATCTGCAGATTTTGATCGATTTTATCCAACCAGTGTACTCGAAACAGGGCATGATATTCTCTTCTTTTGGGTGGCACGAATGATTATGTTCGGGAAATTTGCCACCGGAGAATACCCCTTTAAAACCGTGTATCTTCATGGACTTGTACAAGACGAAAAAGGGAAAAAAATGAGCAAATCAAAAGGAAATGGTATTGACCCTCTTGAAATTATTGAAGAATTCGGAACCGATGCATTGCGGCTTTCGCTTATAATGGGAACCACTCCCGGAAACAACGCGAACCTCGGAAAAGAGAAGATTGCCGGCTGCCGAAACTTTTGCAACAAACTCTGGAATGTAAGCCGGTTTGTACTCAGTCAGGGAACAGGGAACAGAGAACGGGGAACAGGGAAACCTGAGGAAGCAGAGAAAAAACAAACTGACCTCCAGAAATGGCTCATCTCTAAAACGAATATCCTTATTGCCGATGTAAATGAAGATCTAAAACACTACCTTTTTGGAGCCGCAGCAGAAAAACTCTGGGATTTTACCTGGAATGAGTTTGCCGACTGGGCGCTTGAAGCTGCCAAAGCAGAAAACAATCCTCAGACGAATGCGCTACTACAAGAAACGCTCAAAACACTTTTAAAACTCTGGCACCCATTTATTCCGTTTGTAACAGAAAAAATATGGGAAGAAATCAGTAATACAGAGAACTGTCCGGCTCTCCCCCTTTGTAAAGGGGGACAAAAGGGGGGTTTTATGCTCATCACCTCAGAATATCCAACTGTATCAAAAGAACATACCAGCTGTGAAAGTTTTGAGCTGGTCAAACACGTTGCCTCTAAGATTCGCTCTATGCGAAAAAATGCAGGTGTTGATCCGGGAAAGAAAATTACCGCATTTGTTTCAGGAGAGAATAATGATGCACTTCAAAAAAATGAGGAAATCATAAAATTTCTTGCCCGACTTGAAACCCTGACTTTTGATACAGCTCCAGAAGAAAAAGGTTCTACTGATACTGTTTCTGGTATTCATATTTTTCTCCCCAGCAAGGGAATGATTGATCCCGCGGCAGAAAAAGCACGAATAAAAAAAGAACTCGAAAAGTCAGAAAAAATGCTCATAGGCATAAAGGGAAAACTCAGTAATGAAGGGTATGTACAAAAGGCCCCTCCTGAACTGGTAGAAAAGACAAAGCAGCAGATGAAAGAACTGGAGGAAAAAGTAGAGATTCTGAGAAAGGAGGCAACCTAATCGCTGAGCTTATTACGGATAGCATCTATTGTAGCACTCTCACGCTCCTGCTCTTGTGACTCCTGTTTTGTGTCAAATTCTTGATGAATAGTATTTATTTTTTGAATAGATTGTAATGCCTCCTCCTCAAAAAGCTTGGGGAGCTTGTCAGCAATTTCTTCTTCCTTTGCTTTCCATTGTTTCAGTGCCAGTTCTTCCTCATTTTTTGCAAGACTAATTTTCTCCTGTAATTTTTGAATTTGTGATTCTCGATACTTTTCTTCGACATCTATGAGGAAGCCAACAGCAGCGAGAAGCTCATCTGGAAACGGTTCCCCCTGCTCCAAAAAATGACAAAGTATATCTTTCGCCTCTTGCTTGAGAACTGTTGAATGCTGGATATATTTTTGAATCGCCGATAATTCTTCTGGAGTAAACATAGTCAATAGTTACGTTGATGATGTGTTTTGATTCGGAGTCGCCGTATTCTCAAGCTCTTGCGTTATATCAGGAGTAGCTTCTTCAGATGGATTGCTTTCTGCTGAACCCGTACCCTCTTCTCTAGGAGTACTCTCATTTGGATTTTCTTCGTAACTGAACTCCACACCACTTGGTTTCACCCATGGAGACCCATCTGCATCATTAAATATATCGACTTTCTCTCGTTCTGCCACATCACAGTAGTATCTCCCATCTTCGAATTCTATAAAAACTAGTGACTTACTCTGAGAAGTGTCATGTACTACCTCTTTGATGGAACCTGAAATTTTCTTATTACTCCCATCCCCTGTTACACCCTGTGATCGATTGAAGATTCTCACTTCTTCTTTTATCTCACTACTATGTTCCATCATGTCCATCTCCCCAAACTCTCGTATAAGCTTGGCAGATTGATCCTTCCAGCGCAACTCCCCATACTCCTCAGAAGGTCTCGGTTGCTCTGACCGCAGAACAACTGGGTCGCTTGCTGCAGTCTTTTTTACCCTAAAATTTTTCGACAGGTAATGCATTGGAATATACGCACCTTGAAACTCAATAAGCCCTGTTTTTAAATTAAAAAACACTGGTTCATCATCAGCCATGCACTCAAAAGAATCATCAGCTGTATTGACGCCTGTAATCCTCATCATCCCCCTTGGGAGCTCCATACCTGCAAGTTCATTGCTTTGTTCTCCCCAAAAAAGTTGCAGTGTATTTCCCTTCAAAATATTATTTTTAAGAATGGATTCTCTGAAGAGTTTTACTTTTTCTCTGTCTTTTTCGATATCAGAAATAGCGCGTACTGCCTCGTTATGGTCTGCAATAGATTTTGCTGCTTTGTACTCATTTGATTCGTGCCCCATGGCTGTTTTAAACCCTTCAACAGCATTTACTAAAACTTCTTTCTGACTTGGCTGCAGATTTGAGCTATTGATGAGATCAAAAATAGCTCTTCGATCACCGCCGCTATTGGTAACATAGTTATCCACCATCTGACCGATAATCGACTCACTTCTCCCGAGCTTTTTAGCAATAAAGGCAATTGCTTTTTTTGGTTTATCGAGATCGGGTTGCATTTTCTTCTTGATCTCTTCAACTTTCTCGGCAGTATGATCCTCTATTTCTTTAAGGGCTTTAATAGATGTATTTAGTCGCCCCTCCCCCCACTCATCATTATTTGCCGCAATATGAAGATATTTCTCAGCTTTATCTGAAACCCCGTCTTTTATATCTTTGTAAATATTTGTCATGACGGCCTTTGGTCGAAGAAGTTTTCTGCCGAGCCCTTTTATCTCGCGTGAGTCTTTTTCAAATTGCTTAAATTCTTCTACATCAACTAATTTCTCTTCCAAATTGTGGCGAGTCATTTTCGCTGTTATGTGTTGTTTTTGAAGAGAATCAAGAAGCTTTTGAGACTGGTCCCAAAGACCCCCATATCGTGCCTCTGTTCCAGCAATAACAGCACCCACATAACTAAGTCGAGAGTAATCAGGGTCATTTGAAGCTAATACGCTATCAATATTTTTTTGAAATTCTTTTTCCAGCATTGTTCGCTCTCTTCCCGCTAAATCAGTCAACTTTTGATGAGCATTAAGTGTGGCAATGTTTACCAGTTTTCCACCGAGTCTTTTTCCCATGCCTGATATGTTGATTCCATATGCAGCATCTCTCATACGCTCAGAACACTCATCTGCAGTCCCCTGTAATCGCTTCTGTAAGCCAATACGACTTTCAATATTTTGTTTTTCGGCCTCTCTAAGGGAATCGCTCATATCTTCAGCTGCTGCAAAGAAGAGCATTCGTCTTTCTCGAAAAGACTCATCTGTCGCCATTTTTTGCTGAATCCACGGTGTCTGCATTTTTTTTTATTTTTTATATTTCGTATCGTTGTATTATCTCATTTTATTGAATTTTTTTCAAGCTTCAATAAACCCCTCCAAAACCACTGTTCTCGCCACTTATTCACCTGTTGGGCATATTCATCGAAAGTGCTTCGCAGGGAATGAACTTCTCCAGAAATAGGGTTTACTTCTGCCCAATAGTCGTCTTTTTTTATTCCAAGGCTCATATCAGACACCCTTGAAGGAATATCTTCAGGAAGTCCCTGATAACTATGTGTACAGGTATATTGCACAGAAATATCGTCCCCAAAGAATGACTTCAATAAACGATATAATTGCGCATGTATGGAATCCATTTCTGAGACGACATTTTGCATATTTTTTTGATTACCGGGCTCCAAGAACCTTTTCTCTTGTTCACAATTTTGAGAAAGGAGGGGAAGTATTTCCGCAAGCTTTTTCTGGAGTTCTGTTTTTTGTTGAACTGACAATGCCATAACCGGATCAACAAAATCAGATTTATTATATGGCAACTGGCAATGATTCCTCAGATACGCATTTGTCCCCACTGCTGTAAAACCAGCAGCAAGAAGCAGTGTTTTAAGAAAAGGGTACTTTACTTTTTGTTGGGAAGATTCTTTCATATTCAGAATAAAAATGAGCTTCTCATAACCAACTCGTGATATTGATTTTTTAGTAAGAAATGAGTATAATATAACTTAAATAAAAATCAATACCAGATGCCACAAGATCAACAATCTATCAGCTATGCCCTCGCGAATGCTAAATTGAGTGCCCTGCGAGAGAGGGAGAACATCTTGCTGGATGAGCAACAGCAAAAAGCTGATGAAGAACTGTTTCGAAAGCTGCAAATAGCTATAGAACACTCTCTTTTTCTAGAAAAAGAACGAAAAATACTCTGGATAAATGCTCTCCATAAAATTGACAGAAAAAAAGCGAAAAACCTTTTAGACACAATTCTTCGGGAAAACCTTCGGTATAAAAAGGGAATCAGAAAACTGAAACTCAAGAAAATTCCTGAACGTGTAAGTGAAGAAGTAAAAGGAGATACATAGGAAATTTTAAATTTTTTTAAAGAACAATGAATTATGAAAAACTACCGAATTATATAAAAGAAAGTCCTCTCACAAATCCTAAATCATCAGGAATTGACGCACTAAAAAATCCTGAGGTTCAGAGGCTCGATAGTAACATATTTGCGTTCATGGATAAGCAGGCGATGGAGCCACTCTCCGGAAAATCATCAGAAGAAGAATTCATGAAGCCCCCCTTCACAGCACCAGAACCGAATCCAAACAAAATCCCAACTATTCAGGGACAACTTCCTGATCAAGAAATACCAAATCAAAACGCATGACCACACCCCAAAAGCAAGCATCGGGCATAGAAAGAGTACAACCAGGTCACGAACAAGATCTTGGACTCTGTGATGCAGGGAACATTATTGATTTTGATAATGCAGCCATTGCAAAAAAAGCAGAAGAACAGTGGAACGCAGGGGAAGCTCTTCTGCTAAAGCAAAAGGAATACATCGGCGAATTAAAGCCTGTTGATTTTGATAAAGAACC
>JANTGK010000037.1 GCA_024762935.1 Candidatus Peregrinibacteria bacterium
GCAGCATCGCCTGGGCTCATTACCCCTCCGGTCGTGGGTTCAATTCCCACCCCCGCAACCATTCTTCGCTAAAGCTTCGAATGGCAGGCCATTCTTCGCTAAAGCTTCGAATGGCAGGCCATTCTTCCTGAAAGGTATAAAGAGCAGGTTGTTTTTTGCAGTGCCCGATTAGGCCAGAAATATTTTTGTTGCAGAATAGTTTTTGTATTCTTCTGAAAAAAGAAGCCACGGGTAAAGCAAGTTACTCAATGCACTTAATAGTGGTAAAATTTTCGCTGGCAAGGGCGTGTGATGTTCCTATGGCGGGACTAATGATGGTTCCGTTAATGTAGGGGCTGCAGCTTACGGTTCTTCGTGCGTTGGCTGAGGTATCCCAGGCAACGGAGTAGTTGATTTTATATAGTCCCGTAGTCCCTACAGAAACTCTTTCTTATGTCTTTTTTATTTTTTTGTTATTCTCATCATATAGTAATACTTTATTTTTTAAAAAATGGTTACAACAGATGCAAACGGGAAAGAGCTCAGTAATGGTGATGCGGTTCATCTCACGCAAGGGCTCAAAGTAAAAGGTTCTTCTATAAACCTGAAGAAAGGAGAAAAAGTGAAAAATATTCGACTTACTGATAATCAGCAAGAGGTTGAGTGTCGAATAGGGAAGTCTGTTGTTGTTTTAAAAACGTGTTTTTTAAAAAAAGCCTAAGATGCCTTTTTTTTGGTAAGATGTCGTCATATTTTAATGATTCTTATGAAGAATATATTTTTTCTCCTTTTCATCACCTTCACTTTTTTTATAAATACTGAAGGTGTTTTTGCAGGTGATCGACTGACACAGGAGCAAGTTTTAGAGTCGGTGGTTCAAATTTATGTTATTGATAAAAAGACAGATACTGTTCATTCGTCAGGTTCAGGTGTGATTATCAACCCCGAAAAGAAACAGGTTCTTACGGCTCTTCATGTAGTAAATCCAGCAACAACAAACAGGAGTCGGTTTGATCTCCATGTATGTGTAAACAAAGATAACTCAGGAGGTTCTTTTTGCTATTTTGCGGCAACAGTGCAATCTTATAATCAGGAGTACGATGTTGCACTGATTGTCATAGATCGAGCTTTTGATAAAAGTGGCAAAAAATTGCCACTCTCTCAGTTTAAAAAACAAGGCATTACTGATGCTCTTCCAGATATTTATTATGAAAGAGGATTTAATATTGCAGAGCCGAAACTTGGCGAAGATATCTGGCTTGCTGGATATCCGAGCTCTGGTGGCTCGACCATTACCTTGAGTGCTGGTATTGTGAGCGGTTTTGAATCGGGGAGGATTGGTCAAAAGAACACTATAGTTCGTATTAAAACAGATGCTGCTGCAAATCATGGAAATTCCGGTGGTCCCGTTTTTGATAGTGAAAATAGATTCTTGGGGCTTGCTATTTCAGTATCAACAGATATCACTCCTATTACTTTTATTACCTCGTGGGCAGTTATGAAAGATATGATATATAATGGTATTATCGCTCGTCCGGGAATCTTGTGTTATGACTACAAAAATATGCATAGAAAACGTGGGGAGTGCGTCTGTAATGATGATTTAGTTTGGAATACAGAAACATATACTTGTGATGCTGAAAAAGAGTTAGAGAGTACTCCAAAAGAAGGAGAAAAAAATCATTTTTCTCTTCCACAAGTACAACAATCCCTAGAGTCAGAAAAGAAAGATACAGAGGAGGGTACAGATAATAAATTGATTGATGAAAAAACTCCACCAACTCAGAAGGAATCCCCGAAGAAAATCAAAAAAGATGTACCTCCTGATTTTTCAGAAAAAGAAAAAGAGATTGGAGCTAAAACGGTTCGAAATGGAATTTTTGATACTCTCTCTGAGTGCAAGCCCATCAAAAAATATGGGAAAGACGCATTTCGAATGTGTTTTCGAGAATCGTTTGCAAATTTTATTCGGACTCGTCAAAAAATATTGCAAAAAGCAAGGCGTCTCTGCAAACATGAATCAAAAAAGAGGGTGACACGTACACAAATAAAGGCGTGTACTGAAGAAAAGCTGAAATAAAAACCATGCTATAGAGGAGGTCGGAGTTACTTCAGTGATCCGAATACTCCTCTCATGATAGAATTGATAAGTTTGGTGCCTGCTCTTCGAGCAAGAGATCGTGCCATTTGCTTGGCGAAAGTTTCAGCATAGCTCTGCCTTTTTCCGGTATCAAATATCTTTGACAATCCACCCTTCTCTTTTTTAGGCATCTCTTTCTCATATTCTTTGTAATATTCTTCACTGTTTTCTTTATTTCGTTTTATATTTTCTTCTGCTTGTTTCTGTAACACCTCATATGCTGATTCACGATCGATGACATTTTCATAGAGTCCAGAAAGAGGGGATGATTTTATTTTTTCTTCTCTTTGTTCAAGGGTGATACTTCCCATTTTTGATTCTGGAGGTCGAATGAGTGTTCTTTCCACCATACTGGGGCGACCTTTTTCATCAAGCATTGAGACGAGTCCTTCTCCAACCTCAAGATCCCCAATGACTTTTGCGGTATCAAATTTTGGATTTGCTCGAAATGTTTCAGCAGCACTTGCTACTGCCTTCTGATCTTTTGGGGTAAAAGCTCTAAGGGCATGTTGGACTCGATTACCGAGTTGACTTCGTACATTTTCTGGGATATCAAGTGGGTTTTGTGAAACAAAGTAGACCCCAACACCTTTTGATCGAATCAGTCGTGCCACCTGTTCAATTTTATTGAGAAGCACTTTTGGTGCATCATGAAAAAGAAGGTGCGCCTCGTCAAAAAAGAAAACCATTTTTGGTTTTTCAAGGTCTCCAACTTCTGGGAGCTTTTCAAAAAGTTCTGACATAAGCCAGAGCATAAAAGTCGAATAAATTCTGGGGTCGACCATTAGTTTTCGAGCATCAAGAATGTTAATAACTCCTCTTCCAGAGAAATCTTTTTTCATGAGATGATCTATATTCAGTGCGGGTTCGCCAAAAAATATATCTCCACCGGCTTCTTCAAGAATCATGAGCTGTCGTTGCATTGATGCAATAGTGGTATCGGTCATGTGTCCATATTCTTTTTTGAGCTCATCATTATTTTCACTCATCCAGATAAAAAGTTGTTTCAGATCTTTTGTATCCAGGAGAAGCATTCCGTTGTCATCGGCTATTTTAAAGGCCATATGGAGTACGGCATCTTGGGTTTCTGAAAGTCGGAGTAATCGACTCAGCAGCAGTGGCCCCATTTCACTAATAGTGGTTCGAACGGGGTGACCAAATTCTCCAAAAACATCCCAAAAAACGGTTGGATTTCCATTTTGTGAGTAATTCTTTATTCCAATTTTTTGAATCCGCTCATCAATTTTTTTATGCGGTAACCCTGCTTGTGAGAGACCAGCAAGGTCACCTTTCACATCAGCCGTAAAGACGGGGATTCCATTTTTTGAGAATCCTTCTGCTAATATCTGGAGAGTTACTGTTTTCCCAGTTCCTGTTGCTCCTGCAATGAGCCCATGTCGATTTGCCATTGAGAGATTTATGAAAATTTGTTCTTTTTGATCATTTGCTCCAATAAGAATTTTATTTAGGCCTGAATTCATGTGTATAAAAATGTACTTGAATTATACTGGTGATTGTTCCTAATACAAGAATAATTTAAACAGATAAAAAGAGTATGGGGATTGAAAAAGTCCCCAAAAAAAGGTATGATTATCACATGAGCAATCTCCCAGAAAAAGTTATAGAACGTGCAACTGCACATGAAATACGCATTTGCTGCGCTGAGTCCATCACAGGTGGTCGTATTGCTTCTGCTCTTACTTCTGTATCGGGAGCAAGCAAAGTCTTTTATTCGGGAATTGTTACCTATGACCTGGATGCGAAAGTAAAATTTTTAGAGATTCCAGCAGAGTTTTTTGATGAACATAATGTCTACTCTGCAGAATGTGCTGTAGAAATGGCAGAAAACTGGCGGAAAAAATGTGATGCTCATATTTGTATTTCTACTACTGGGCAGGCTGTTGCATCAGGGCAGATATTTTTTGGCGTTTCCATTGATAGGTCTGACAGTGTTTCACATACTCAATTTTTTACTGGGGATAGAAATGAAATCCAGGAGCAAGCAACGCAGTTTGCTCTGCAGCTCTTTCTTGATGAGATGAAATAGGGGCTCTACTATTGAGTGTTTTTTTGTCAGAAGGTGAGTAGCTTTTAAAAGCTGCATTTTTTTGGTAAAATAGTCAGAAAATACAAATAAAAATGACACAAAATCAACTGGAAATACGTGACAAAATGAGTGTACTTGAGCAACAGAAAAAAGAAGTTGAAGATGAGCTGGATGCTCTCTGGGGTCAAAATGTCGATTATTATCCGGGATATCAGTCAAGAAATGATACTTTACAGCAGAAAAAGAGTGATATTGTCCGACAAATAGAGAGGTTAGAGTTGCAATTAGGTGATAGGACAGAAGGAGAGAGATTACCTACAGAAGAACGTAGACAGACGTTAGAGGGGGAGTCTTCAATAGTAAAGGCATCACGAAAAAAATTACGAGAATTTGTACAACAAGTTACAAGTAGAAGAGGTAGAGAAGGGGTATTGAAATATTCATCGATATTCAATCGTGATCATTAATGAAGACAGCCCTCGTGGTTCATGAGTGTGCAGCTGAAAAAAGATGCTCTCGAATATGTGAAATATACTCATCCGGTATTTGTCTTCCGAACACGTCTGCTTCGGGATGTGCTTGTGTTGTAAAGGCATTTGGAAAAACGGTTCCATAGATAATTTTTTGACCGGTGTCTTTTCCAGAGCCAATACTGGTAACAATTGAATCAGGGGCAGGCTTTATCACATGGTGTCCGTGAGAACGATGGACAGAACAGCTTTTTCCGCTACTTAACTCTGTAAGTGTTGATGGTCCATGGTGATATGCAGCTGCAGGTTCAACTTGTCCTCCATTTGCTGCATGCCATATCTGATGACCAAAGCAAGTTCCAAAATATTTCCCCTGTTTTTTATGAAAAAAGGTCTGAAGCATTTTCATTTCTTCCTCTATCCATGGATTTTCTTGTATATCTGCTCTGTTGATATTCCATGGTGACCCACTTCCAATGACAAGTGTATATTGCTGATCAAGTTCTCTCTGAAGTACCTCAGGGGATACTTCTGAAGGTCGCATGAAGGTGATCGAGACATCGCCTCCAAGAAGGCGGTCTGAGAATCTTCTCAGTCTGTGTCTCGCGTATTGAATATATTCTGGACCATTAAGTCCTAACTCATCGTACATGGGGCTTTCTGCAGGATAATGATCGAGAATAAGTATTTCTTTACCCATAAAAATGCAAAAAGAGAACTCTCTAAGAGTTTTTCCAGAGGTCAATACATTAACCATATTTCTTTAAATCGTCAAGTCTTTTTGAAAGAACACGCTCTATAAAAAGAGCTGAGAAAACTCAGCTCTTTTTTAGAAGAAAAAATATAATTTCTTTTACTTTTTTTCCTCATCATCCTTCTTTTCTTCTTTTTTCTCCTCCTCTACTACTTCTGCATCGACAGCTTCATCTTTTGTGTCACCATCCTTTTTCTCTTCTCCCTTTTCTTTTTTTGCCTCTTCCTCTTTTGCTGCGACCTCATACATAGCAGCACCTGCTTTTTGGAGAGGGTCCATGAGTTTTTTTGAAGCCTCCTCATATTCTTCTTTTGTGGCTCCTTCTTTTTCAAGAGTCTTTTTTGCCTCCTCTACTCCTGTTTTGACATCTTCAATAAGCTTTTTATCAATTTTTTCTTTCGCCTCATCAATGAGTTTTTCTGCTTGAAAAATTTCACTGTCGAGTTTGTTTTTTCCCTCAATAACCTCCTTCTTCTTTTTATCTTCTTCGGCATTGAGTTCAGCATCCTTTTTCATCTTTTCGATTTCTTCTTCAGAAAGTCCAGAGCTTCCCTGAATAGTAATATGCTGCTCTTTGTTTGTTGCCTTATCTTTTGCAGAAACCTTTAGAATTCCGTTGGCATCAAGATTAAAGGTAACCTCAATTTGAGGGACTCCTCGTGGAGCTGGTGGTATGCCGTCGAGCATGAACCGACCAAGCGACTTATTGTCCGCTGCCATTTCGCGTTCCCCCTGTACGACATGGACCTCTACAGAAGGTTGATTATCAGCTGCTGTTGAGAAAATTTGTGATTTACTTGTCGGAATTGTGGTATTTCGTTCGATGAGTTTGGTAGCAACTCCACCGAGTGTTTCAAGTCCGAGTGAGAGTGGAGTCACATCAAGAAGAACCACATCTTTTACATCTCCACGTAAAACTCCTCCCTGAATCGCAGCTCCAAGAGCAACGACTTCATCAGGGTTGATTCCTTTGTGTGGATCTTTTCCGAATATCTTTTTTACTGCTTCTTGAACGGCTGGCATACGTGTCATCCCTCCGACGAGAATCACCTCATCAATATCACTGGCCTTGAGTTTTGCATCTTTGAGTGCATCTTTACAGGGCTTCTCAGTACCATGAATAAGGTCACTACAGAGAGAGTTCAATTTCGCTCGTGAAAGTTTGATAACGAGATGTTTTGGACCAGAGTCTGTGGCAGTAATGAAGGGGAGGTTTATTTCTGTTTCCGTTGCACTAGAGAGTTCTATTTTTGCTTTTTCTGCTGCTTCTTTAATACGCTGAGTAGCCATTTCATCCTGACTAAGATCGACCCCTTCTTGTTTTTTAAACTCGTCAGTAAGCCATTTGATAATGACTTGATCAAAGTCATCTCCTCCAAGATGCGTATCACCATTTGTTGAGATGACATCAAAAATTCCATCTCCAAGTTCGAGGATGGAAACATCAAACGTTCCTCCTCCAAGATCAAATACTGCAATTTTTTGATTCTTCTCTTTTTTATCAAGACCATAAGCAAGGGCTGCAGCAGTTGGTTCGTTGATAATACGTTCTACTTCAAGTCCTGCAATTTTTCCGGCATCTTTTGTTGCTTGACGTTGACTATCGTTAAAATATGCAGGAACCGTAATAACTGCTTTTGTAACACTCTCTCCTAAAAATGCTTCTGCATCGGCTTTGAGTTTTTGAAGGACAATCGCTGAAATCTCTTCTGGGCGAACATCCTTTCCTTCAAAGGTAATGTACGCATCTCCTCCTTTTCCAGCTTTGACAACAAAAGGAAGTTTTTCTGCTTCTTTTTTAATCTCTTCGTATTTATGACCGATAAAACGTTTTGCAGATGAGATAGTGTTTTTTGGATTTGTTACCGCTTGTCTTTTGGCAGTGATGCCGACAAGACGTTCTCCATCTTTTCCGGCGACAACTGATGGGGTTGTTCGATTTCCCTCGGCATTTGGGATGATGGTCGGTTCACCACCTTCCATTACAGCAACACAGCTGTTTGTTGTACCAAGGTCGATTCCAATAATTTTTGACATAGTATATGAATAAAGAAATATAAAGTCCCATAGGGAGTTATGGGAGGAAGTATTCCTTTTCAAGAAGAGAAAAGAATACTTCAAAGTTAGCACTCTCTATTTTAGAGTGCTAACTCCATTAGGTCAAGACTTTTTTTCCTTATCCTTCTTTAGACCCCGGTTCTCCACCGGGGCGCAGCACCTTCGGTCTCATTGCTTCGTTTCACTCGGGATGAGCCTCGAATTCACCTGCGTTTTAGAGTGCTAACTCCATTAGGTCAAGACTTTTTTTAACGAAGTGTTTTATGGGATTCTTGTTCTTTTTCTTTTTTTTCAATGTGTTGTCTTCTCGCTAATTCAGCGAGAACCATTGTCTCAACATCGACTTTACCACGAGTGTTTTCAAAATTTCTAAAGCCTTGTCTTTTTGCATTCGCTAGAAATCGGAGTTTATCTGTTTCGTTTTTAAAAACCTTTATTTGGCCTTTTACATTTGCTTCATCTGGATTTTCTATCGTTGGATATGCCACGACTATGCCCACCTCATGCGCATCATTTCGAACCATAATCTTAAAGATTCTTGGCTGGGGGACAACTGCCGTCGGAGAAGATGTTGTAAATTTTTTCATAAGTATTAGCACTCAAAAGTGTAGAGTGCTAATTTTGAATTGTCAAGATTTTTTGGCATACTATTAATACTCTCTTTTTAGAATATGATTGTTGATGAACAACTCGTACAAAAACTTGCCTTTTTGGCTCGAATGGAACTCTCAGCACAAGAAATACAGAAATTTTCTGAACAACTGAATGAAATCATGACTTTTTTTGAGAAGCTCCAAGAGGTTGATACAACTGACACAGAGCCGGTTTCTCAAATTACTGGCCTTGAGAATGTCGCCCGTGAAGATGTCCCCCATGAGTGTTTGCTCAGTGACGCTCTCTTAGAGTGCTCTCCACAGGGAATTACAAAACGTCAGATTCGGGTTCAAAAAAGCCTCTAAAACGATGAAGAAAATCCTTTTTTTACTTCTGGGTATTGCTTTTCTTGGAGGATATCAATTTCTACGAACACCAGAAGGTTCGGGTACATCGAATACAGTTACTCCAGACTCCTCTTCAAAAGCTGATTTACTCACAAAAAACGGACAGTGCTCTTCTTTTCGAGAAAAGATTAGAAAAGAACTTTCAGAAAATCAATCTATCCAATCACTTTTTTATAGTCCAAAACTGAAAGTGTGTATGTACGAAAAAAGAATTCGTCACAATGCTGGTGTAGAGCTTGTACTTGTAAATATTTTTACAAAACAAACTGTCGCTTCATGGTCATCTCTTTCATCAAATGCTGGTGATCATGAAAAATATATAAACATCCTTCATGGATACCAAGAGCAATAAACTCTCCTTTTTTTCACCGAAGAAAACATGGTATCTTTGGTTTCGATAGATTTTTTTACTCATGAATATTTCTGACGCACTTACAAAACTTCGAACAAAGGAGACATCAGCAGTTGATTTAGTATCTTCGTATCTCGAAAAAATAAAGAGTTCTGACCTTAATGCATTTATTTCTGTTACAGAACAAGCAGCTCTGAAAAGGGCAAAGCAGATGGATGATTCGGGTGATTTTTCTGCACCACTTGCGGGAATACCAATTGCTGTAAAAGATATTATTTGTACAAAGGCAGTAAAAACAACAGCAGGAAGCAAAATTCTCGAGGATTTTATTCCTCCATACTCTGCTACTGTCTGGGAGAAGCTTGAAGCTGCCGGAGCCATAATGCTTGGAAAAACAAATTGTGATGAATTTGCTATGGGAAGCTCTACTGAAAATTCTGCTTTTTCCATTACAAAAAATCCTCACAATAAAGAGTGTGTTCCAGGAGGAAGTTCTGGTGGTTCTGCTGCTGCGGTCGCAGGTGGTGAGTCTCTCGCAGCTATTGGAACAGATACGGGAGGATCTATTCGGCAGCCAGCAAATTTTTGTGGGTGTGTGGGACTTAAAGTAACATATGGACGTGTTTCACGGTATGGTGTGGTTTCATACGCCAGTAGTTTTGATACTATCGGCCCTATGACGAATACTGTTGAAGATGCAGCACAAATGCTTCACGTTATGGCTGGGCAAGATGATCGGGATAGTACGACTCCAGATCAACCAGTTTTAAAGTATGTGGAAGGTCTCCAATCAGATATTTCTGGAAAGAAAGTAGGGATGCCAAAAGAATTTTTTGAAACGGATGGGATTGATCCTGCTGTAAAACAGGCCACAGAAAGTGCCGCAAAAATGCTCGAAAAAAGAGGTGCAAAAATTGTTGATGTCTCTGTACCGCTTACAGAATATGCGGTTCCTACATATTATTTATTGGTAAAAGCAGAGGCGAGTACAAATATGGCGAGGTACGATGGTATCCGTTTTGGGAGTCATGCAGAAGGAAAAGATTTAACAGATATGTATCAAAAAACAAGAGGGAAATTTTTTGGAGATGAGGTTAAACGTGCCATTATGATGGGGACATTCACACTTTCGAGTGGATATGTTGATGCATATTATAAAAAAGCAGCTGCTGTTCGAGCAAAGTTTAAACAAGATTATGATAAGGCTTTTGAAGAAGTTGATGTCATGGTTGCCCCAGTAGCACCTACACAGGCATATAAAATTGGAGAAAAGGCGGATGATCCGCTTCAGATGTATCTTGGTGATATCTTTACTGTTTCTATAAATTTAGCAGGTATTCCATCTCTTGCTCTTCCAACAGGAAAAACAAATGGACTTCCTGTTGGGGTTCAGATTATGGGGAAGCAATTTGATGAAGGGACAATTCTTAATTTTGGGTGGCATTTAGAACAGGAAGCTAAATATACTTCATAAAAATGAATGTATTTTAGAATTCCATTTTAATTTGTAAAGAGAAGTATTGATTTTATTCTTGAATATTTATCAATATTTTCGAGAAAATGAAGGTTGATTTTTTTAAAACATATGAAGAAAAAAACCCCAATATTGGTATCTGTTGTTGCTGCTGGATCGATGCTTATTTCTGGCTGTAGCTCAACAGAAAATACTTCTCGCCCTGCAGAACCAGGAGGGGATCTTTCTTCAAAAAATGAAGCTGTTCCAGTAGTTTCTCCACCCGACTCTCTTGGAGATAAGCCAGCAATTCCTCCACCTCCACCAGTAAAAGAGCTTCCAACGGTGAAAGCATCACAGAAGTATAAAAATGGGACCTACTTTGCACAGGGTTCGTATACAAGTCCTGCCGGAAATGAAACTCTGTCTGCCGAAGTAGTGATAGAAAATGACGTTATTACAGGGATTTCAATTACACCTGAAGCAACCAACGAAACGAGTATAAAAATGCAAAATTTCTTTGCACAAGATATATCCTCTGTGTTGGTGGGAAAAAAAATAGATGATATCAAAAATATTGCCGCTGTGAATGGGAGTTCTCTTTCGGGAAAAGGGTTTATGAACGCACTTGCACAGATTAAGAGTGATGCGGAAAAATAGTCAATCCCGTGAAAACCTCGGAAGCAAGATTACTATTACCATTGTTGATACAAATGCTCGGGAGAATGCGGTGAATGCCGCCATTTCTCGAGCATTTTTAGAATGTGAACGAATTGAAAAATCTTTTTCTCGATTTGTGTCCGAGAGTGAATTATCACAGCTCAATAAAAATACAAATTCCTGGCAAACAGTATCTGATGAAATGTATTTACTTCTTTCATTGTTTGTTGAGATTTTTGAAACGACAAATGGAGCACTTGACCCAACTGTGTGTGGTGTTCTGGAGGGGTGGGGATATGACCCAGAGTACTCTTTGCGAGAACATGCTGCAGGAGAAACGGGAACAGTGAAGCTCCGCAAAAAGAATGAAGTATGTATCTCCAGTCCTATTGATTTTGGCGCTATTGGGAAAGGCTATGCCCTTGATCGGATGCTTCTCTTTTTGGAGGACTTTTCGAATGTATTTCTCGATGCCGGAGGTGATCTCTATGGGCGTGGGAAAAATGAAAAAGGAGAGCCGTGGAAAGTGGCTTTTGAGCACCCAACAGATATTTCACTTGGAATCGGTGAAGTCGAGGTTGATGAATTTTTCTTGGGAGCAAGCAGCCCTTCTCGGCGAAAATGGCGAGATCGACACCATCTTGTAAATCCAAAAAAAAAGATTCCAGCAGATGATATGGAGATTGTTTTTACACAGGCAAAAAAAGGTCTTTTGGCCGATGCCTTTTCGACAGCACTCTTTGTCATGGGTTTTGAGAAGGCAAAAGAGGTGATGCCCTCACTTCCGGTCGAGGCGATGATTATTGGAAAAAATAATGAAATATTTCGGAGTTCGGGATTTCAGGGAAAGCTCTATTCATAAATGGGGTTCACCAAAAAAGAGAGAGTACGTTTTGCCCCCCGGTATAAACCGGGGGGCACCATTTACAGTTCGGGAATTGCTAGTGAGCACCAACCGCCGTTGCGGCAGGTGCCGCAAAGTATATGGTATTCACCATAAAGTGAATCCATATGCTCCCAGCATACCCGAGAGCAATGACTGGGGTCCACTTCAAGTGCCCCATGAAGGTATACATTCCCTTGCTTTTGCCCATTAAGGCAACTCCGGCGGCGGAGCCGATGGAGAGGAGACTTCCCCCTGTACCTGCGGTTAGAGCCACAAGCATCCATTGCCCTTGACTCATATCGGGGTGCATACTCAGCACTGCGAACATAACAGGGATATTATCGACGATTGCCGATAAAATCCCCACAAGGACATTGGCACCTGTAGTACCGGTTCCAAGAATCCCATCCCCGAGATATATTGCCTCAGATACCATTCCGAGATATCCGATAAAACCAAGTCCACCGACTGAAAGGACAACTCCGTAGAAGAAAAACAGAGTATCCCACTCTGCTCGAGATATTTTGTCAAAGATATCCCAGCTTTTTCCGGTCTTCATGCTCTTTTCTCCTGTTTTCTTCAGGTAGTACCCGAAGAACTGGAGAAGTCCAAAGCCCATGAGCATCCCCATAACGGGGGGAAGCTCGAGGACTTGGTGAAAAGACACCGCGAGGACGATGGTGACTCCAAAGAGCGCCATTACTCTCTTTGCCCCTCTTTCCATGTGTACTATTTCTGA
>JANTGK010000038.1 GCA_024762935.1 Candidatus Peregrinibacteria bacterium
TCTTTGGTGCCACTTGCTCAGATTTGTATATGTGTTCCTCGGCTTATGAATTCTGCCTCAAAGAGTTGGTGTCTTTGGTGCCACGGGGCAGATTTGAACTGCCGACCTCGGGGTTATGAATCCCGCGCTCTTACCGACTGAGCTACCGTGGCATATTACTATATCGCACCCCATTCTACAGATTTTTCTTTTCATGGCAAATACTATTTAGAAACACCTCGCAGAAGGAGTAGATTTTCTGTAAAATAAGAAAAATTATTCAAGCATGTTTTCTAAAAATCCTTTTCTGCTCATCTTTTTTCAACCTCGAAAAGCCGTAAAAATATTTCTCAAAAAACGAGATTATAAAAATACAGCCATGGCTCTTGCCCTTCTAATGGTCTTCTGCTCCCTTGTTGGTACCTACCCAAAAAATATTTTTATCGCTCTTACCCTCATTACCATTCAATTTATAAGCAGTTTTCTTTATGTATATTTTATATATGCCGTTGGGAAATCAACAAAAAAAACAAGCTACTGGCAAATCTACGGAAGTATTTACATATCAGTTCTTCCCATGATAGTCGGTATGACAATTTTTTTCATCTCTAGCTACAGTATATTTGGTTCTTCAGCCCTTTATGATGGGCTCAAACTCTATTCTCAACTACCTCAATCATCACCTTCAGCATTTGTATTAAGTGCCTCTCTTATAATCGGTACCACGTGGACACTCATCGCTGAATGCCAAACGCTTTCAGAAATACAAGGTATTGCATCTTGGAAAGCATTTTGGAAAATAATACTTTTTAGCTTTCTGACCACATTTCTTACAAGCCTAATCATCTACCCCCTCATACGTGCCTATCAATAAAAAATGTCTTGCTACTTCCAAAAAAATAGAAAAAAATAGAATATCTTTTCTTCCCTATGAATAAAATTCTATTAATATCTTTCTTTTCCGTTTTCTTGATCTTTTCAGGTTGTACCACCAATAAAGAGAGTAATAAACCAGGAAAGCATGATGCTTTCGCTCAGTGTATTACAGATTCAGGAGCCATATTTTACGGAACACAGTGGTGTCCACATTGTAAAAAACAGAAGGCCATGTTTGGCAACAGTCTTGCAAAGATTAACTATGTAGACTGCGATAAAGAAGGCCTCACTTGCCGAAAGAAAAAAATTACAGGCTATCCTACTTGGATCCTTGGAGACGGAAAGAGGCTCGAAGGCGAAAAATCTCTCGAGATTCTTGCAAAAGAAACAAATTGTCCACTGTAGATTATTCTTTTTTTCTCCTTTTCAGAACAAGAAGAGAGGGTTCTTTTATTCCCTTGATAAAAGATGTGATTATTTGGTATAATACAAAGATTATTCAATCATATCTTATGTCCAGAATAGGACTTCAAAAAATAACGGTTTGGGAAAATGATTCCCGAATAGAGCTTCTAAGGGAGTTTAGAACTCTTTTGATGGAATATTTTGAAGAAGAAAATAAAGAGAATCCCGACCCCAGAGTAATCGATGAACGGAGAAGAAAAATTAATCACATACTCAATCGTGCTATCGATGTTATCGAAGAAACAGGGGTTACCTGTCATTTTTCAATACCAAACCCTAATAACAACAATGCGATTATCCGTTTTAATTATTTGGAACATATTTTTCAAATCAAACAATATCACGTAAACCCTCAGGGTCTTATTGATGCAATCGATCGTGCTACAGGTGTATACATAGATAATTCAGAAGCAGCTTTTAGAAGAACATGGAACCCCTTCTATTGGATTGGCTTTGGAACAGATCAAATCGCTCGGTTTCCATTTTATTTTGTAAGCCTGTTTGGATTTTCACAAAAACGCCTTGAAGCAACAAAGGGTGGTAAATTTATACACGGAAGCATTCAGGCTTTTGTTCTGTTGTTTTTTATTACCTCTCTTGTGTTAACTTCCATGACTGACGCCACATATCCGGAACAATTTCAATTTTTACTCTACTACATAAATCCACTCAATCATTTTACAGCCAGTCTTTTTACTCAATAAAATCAGAATTTCTTTTTGACTCGAATGAGTTTCCCCAAAATAAATATCAACGCAAAATCCTGGATTATACTCACACTCTTTTTCATCATAGCAACCACTTCACATGCTTCTGCATCTGTCTTTCAAATAAAAGCCACTTCACCATCTCTCTCACTAACAGTGAATAAAACTGCTGTTTTAAAAAATGGCGGCATTCAGCTCAGTTGGTCCTCAACAAATACAACCTACTGTGATGCATCGGGATCATGGGAAGGAAAGAAAGAAAAATTTGGAAAAGAAACATTGTCAAATATATCAGAAGATTCAACATTCTCATTAACATGCTATGGGAGAGCTGGAGGAACAGCGAACATGAGCGTAAAAGTCAATATTATACCCGATGGACAAGCCTGTAAGACCGTGCATGGATCTGCCTATTTTTGTACATCCAAAGAAGATATTGTAAAAGAATGTGGGGTTCAATCAAAAAGTTTTGACATAGGAACTCCTTGTAATTCAGCCGGCGATACAATATGTGCAGCATGTATTTCTGATGAAGATACAAAATCGTGTCAAGAACCCGATAATGGTATCAACCCAGAACAAGCAAGTTATCTGGTTGGGTTACCGAGTAATGCTTATACAAATAATAAGGCAACAGATTACTGCAAAGATCAAAATACTCTTCGAGAATATTATTTATCATATAATACTGAGAAATCTTGTGCCATTCTCTACAAAGATATCAAGTGTGATTGCCAAGAAGGACCTGAAGGTGGCTTCTGCTCAGAACCATCGCTTCGTCTCCAAACAAATGCAACAGCTATTTATAAGGGTGATTCTGTTGATTTGAAATGGGAATCATTTCACACAGATTCCTGCACAGCAACGGGAGATTGGAGTGGAGAAAAAACATCAAGCGGTTCAGAGACCATCTCAAATATTCAAAAAGATTCTCGCTACATCCTCCGATGTGATAGTGAAATAGGAACTATTGAAGAAAGAGTAGAGGTCAAGATTAGTGAAAAACCACCCCTAGTAATATTCGTCGCCACTACAGATACAGTTATTCCAAAGGGCGGAGATGTACATGTTCGTTGGGATTCAGAAAATACAGATTCCTGTATCAGATCATGGGATCCAGGCGTCCCCGCACCAATTCGAGGTGAAGATGATATCAAAAATATACAAGAGAGCATTACCTATGGAGTCACCTGTAGTGGACCAGGTGGAGAAGAAACACAAATGATTGATATAACAGTAGATGATGGAATCATCGAAACGCCACAACTCTTTTTTGAGGCCAGCCCTATGGTTGTTGAAAAAGGATCAAGCACAATCCTAAAATGGAAATCAGATGCCGTAGATACTTGCAGTGCAGGAGGAGATTGGCAAGGGACACAGAGTACTTCTGGAGAAAGAGTGATACAAAATGTTACCAAAAACATGAGCTTCACTCTTGAGTGTACTCAGAATACTACAAACCTCTCCATCACGAGGACTGTTCAGGTAACACTTTCATCAAATGAACCGACTCTCTCTTTTTATGCCGATAAAAACAGAGTTCGAACTGGTAAATCTATTACACTCAACTGGAATAGTCAAAATATTGCCTACTGTATTGCTTCAGGTGACTGGTATGGAAAGAGGGATACCGAAGGATTTGAAGAAATAACAAACCTGAAAAAACCATCAACATTTACTCTTCTTTGTACAGGTGCAAATGGTGACACCATTACAAAAACCGTTGAAGTAGAAATACTCACCCCACCACCAACAGTACATATCTATGCCGAACCGGATATTGTAAAAAAATCTGGTTCAACAGTGATTCATTGGGAAACAGAAAATGCTATTTCTTGCCTTGCAGCAGGACAATGGAGTGGTACTCGTCAGCTACAGGGGTCCGAAGCTATGATCAATATGCAAGAAGATAGTCAGTTTACCCTCATATGTACTGGACCAGGAGGAGAAGGAAGAGGAACTGCATATGTTCAAATAGTCAGTGTTCAACCAACAGTAGAATTTTATGCACGCCCAAATCCGGTTCCAGAGGGGGATACATTACGACTTCTTTGGAAAGCAGAAGATGCTGACTATTGCACTGCATCTGGCGACTGGAATGGCGAAAAACCTCCGGAAGGAATGGAAACCATTGATTACATGCAGAGAGATTCTATTTTTGCCATCGAATGTGTTGGGCCTGGTGGGAAGGTACGCCACAGCATAAAAGTGGCTGTTCTCGGAAAAGTCCCCTCTATTGATTTTATAGCAACCCCAGTATCAATTGGTGATGATGGATCAACGAAACTACAATGGATAACGAGAAATCTCGATTCATGTACAGCAAGTGGAGGATGGGAAGGTGATCGGCCTCTTGTGGGAACAGAAAAACAAGAGAATGTTTTTTCTGATACGTCATATACACTCACATGTAAAAGAAATGCCGAACCAAACCTCATATATTCACGAACTGTTCGAGTTGTTGTTGACCCCGATGCAATAATGCTGAATTTTAATGTTGATAAAGAGCTTGTGGCACTTGGTGATAATGTCACTCTTTCTTGGAAAACCTCGGATAACGTTACCTCATGCACAGCATCTGGTAGCTGGGAAGGAGAAAAACAACCAAACGGAAGAGAAATCATTGGAAGCATTACATCAAACGCAGATTTTACCCTTACCTGTACAAATCTATCAGGTGATAAATCCCTCTCTTCAACCGTAAAAGTGAAGGTTGATATACCCGAACCACAAATCACTTTTTTTTCAAAACCAAATATCATCAGACCAGGTGAGGCAGTAAATCTTCAGTGGAACACAACATATGCTGATACCTGTACAGCCTCAGGTCACGACCAGTGGACTGGAAATATACAGAAAAAAACCGGATTAAAAGAGGTAAAAAATATTGTTACAAATACAGAGTTTACTCTTGAGTGTACAGGTCCTGGGGGAACAACTCGAGTATCAACATTTGTAATGGTCGATGATATGAGTGTTCTCTTAACAGTTCGCAATCCCATTGTAGAAAGAGGGGAGTCTACATATTTAAACTGGCGGGTCATTGGTGCAAAAAGTTGCAAGGCCAGTGGCGGGTGGAATGGAGAAAAAACAACAAATAGAGGGGTGGAAGAAACCCAAGCAATAATGAGAACAACACGATTCATTCTCACATGTGAGAATAATGGCATCATCAAAAGTGATTCAGTACTCGTAAAAGTAGAAGGGAGTGATATAGTACCAATTGATCCACCTGAATTAGAAAATCCACTTCCCCAACCACCAGGTGCATGCCATCGATATACAAATATAAGAAATACCCAAGAAATTACCAAAGATTTTGGATACCCATGGGATGTATTTAGTAAAACAAAAGATATGATTTCCAGTATTTATTGTTCAGCACAAGGAATATCCGCCTTCATCGGAAATGGAAATCCAAACCATTTTATTTGGCATAAAGCATACATCACAAAAAATGGTTTTCTCTGGAATACAGTAGAACTAAAGGGTCAAAATAATCCAGAAGGATACGATAATTGGTTTATTGGAAGTGCTACACTCGATCAATACTACACTCCTAGAGAACTAGCAGAAATAAACTTTATTGCTACATATCAATGCACATACGTTTCAGGTCAATGGAAATGTGGTTGTCGAGATGAATACAACTGCTCAAATAACGGAAAATACACCCTTCAATCATTTCAAGGCGCTGTTCGAACACTATCTCTTCCCAACATTCCTCCACCACTCTTATAAATCCCCTAATAAATGAAGTATAGAGAGTCGATAAGCAGCATCCTCCCGTGCTTGTTCTGATTGTGGATTTTTATAGCCGTGAAGTGCGGCAATATTAATTCCACACCTAAAAAGTATCTGCTTCTCTTCTAGAGAAAAAGGCTCTATTATACTGGCAACAAATGTCTTAAATAAAACTTTTATACGTCCATGATGCAAATCATGATCTCCAATATATGAAGAGAATGTTTTTTTCAGTATGGAAGAAAAAGCAACGCAATAATCTGTACTCTCATGACAATATTCACTAAACTAGACTCAATTTTTTAGAGGTGTGAAAGCGCAAACAATAGTTATTATCGCAAACGGAACAGTAAAAAATAAAAACTTTCATCTGGAGAGTATTCACAAAGCAGATCTCATCATCTGCGCTGATGGGGGAGCAAATACTGCACGAGACCTAAACGTTATTCCCGATATTATCATCGGAGACCTCGACTCAATTACATCTGAAAACCTAAAATTTTTTAAAGAACAAAAAGAAACAAAAATAATAGATGACCCCGACCAGAATAAAACTGATATGGAACTGGCCATATCTTTGGCAGAAACGTATTTCCCAGCAGAAATCATCATTCTTGGTGGTATTGGCTCACGAATCGATCACACACTCGCTAATATCTTTCAGCTCGTAAAAGTTGCTCCCCAAATCGATGCCTATCTCAAAGACGAACACAATGAGATAAGAATTATTCAAGATTCTATATCTCTCACAGGGAAAAAAGATGACATTATCTCCACACTCTCACTGACGCAAGCCGAATCTGTTTCGTATGATGGACTCCATTGGGACCTTCAAAACAAATCTCTTCCACCACTTTGGGTAGGAATATGTAATAAAATGACGGGAAATTCAGCATCAATTTCTCTTGGCAATGGCCTCTTACTCGTCATAAAAAGTACAGATTAATTTTTTTCCTTCTATGATTTCACTTTCTTCAGTTGATTTTTTCCTCATCGGACTCTACTTTTTTGCACTCATCGGCATCGGAATCATTGCCCAAAAAAAACCAGAAGGAGTTGCAGATTATTTCCTCGTCGGAAGAAAACTCACGCTCCCCCTTTTTGTTCTCACGCTCGTCAGCACATGGTACGGAGCGACAATGGGAGTAGTAGAGCTCGCTTTTTCATACGGAATTGTTAATTGGCTCACCCAAGGGTTCTTCTGGTATATCAGTTATCTCGTCTTTGCCTTTTTCTTGGCTGGAAGAATCCGAAAGTCACAGCTATACACCGTTCCAGATCAACTCGAATATTTTTATGATAAAAAGGCACGTTTTATGGGAGCAATACTAAATTTTATTATGCTCAGCCCAGCACCATACATTCTTTCTCTGGGAATCCTTTTTGGGCTCCTCTTTGATGTTCCTGTTGTCTATGGAGTCGGAGTATCACTTCTCGTAATGCTTGTTTACACAATAAAGGGAGGGTTTCGAGCAGTTCTTCATACAGATTTACTTCAATTTTTCCTCATGTTTCTTGGGGTCATCCTTCTGCTTGGGTTTTCAGTATATGAATTTGGTGGACTGTCTTTCCTCAAACAATCACTTCCAGATAATCATCTCACTCTTACTGGAGGCTGGACAACCCAAATGATTATCGTCTGGGGATTTCTTGCCATGTGGACACTCGTCGATCCCAATTTTTACCAACGATGTTATGCGAGTAAAGATGCCACCATACCAAAAAAAGGAATTCTTATTTCACTTGTCTTTTGGATGATCTTTGATATCTGTACGACTGCAATAGGTCTTTATGCAATGGCAACAATGCCCAACATCGATGCCGTTACAGCACTTCCTGTATATGCTGCCGATATACTTCCACCAGTTATTGCTGGAATCTTCTTTGCCGGACTCCTCGCCTCTATTATGTCAACCATTGATTCCTTCTCCTTCTCAGGAGCCATGAATATCTCTCATGATATCTATAAAAATATAGTCAATAAAAATGCCACAGAAAAAGAGGTCATAAAAATGACTCGATGGGGTCTTGTCATTACCTTTGGACTCGCAGCGGCACTGGCATTCACTTTTCGTTCAATCATCTGGATGATCTATGCCCTCGGAACAGTTGGTGTCTCAGCGCTCCTTGTTCCGATGGTATATGGTTTTTTTGGTCCAGAAAAAAAACCGATTCATGCAGCCTTCTATTCAATGCTTGCCGCTGTAATAGTATCGAGCAGTTGGCTCTTGAATGGATACCTTAACATGAAAGATGGTTGGCCAGTCTATATCTCTGGTATTGAACCGATGTATCCAGGGCTCCTCACATCTCTCATCGTATTTTTTGGGATAGGATTCTTTGAAAAAAAGGAAAGCCCTATCAGTTCACCCTCTTAAGAGTCTCTTTTCATATAATCTTCAGTGAATGTCTCTATTTCTTTTTGAATCCTAACCATATAGTTTCTTTGTTGCATAAATCTTTTCGTAAGTGCAGAAGATATCTCTTGTGCACATGAGGGTTTTCCACAACAATCTATTAAAAATGGGATCTTTGCTACAGCTCTTCCAATAGAAGCGTTTGTGCGTATTACTACATTCTCATCCTGGGAAGAAGAATCAAGTCTAATAGCGGTGGTACAACCTTCACACGGAGAATCTGGTGGATTATTAGCTGCTACATAAATATCTATCATTGTTGCAGAATATGTAATTGAGTCATTTTTTTCCTTTTGTTAGAAGTAATTGTACTGGGAAAAGCCTGTTTTGGTTTTGGCATTTCTCCGCTGCTCCATGCACCCCAATACTTTCTTCCCTCCGTATCCCAAAAATTAGCTTCACTCATGGAACCCCTATTTTGGTCTGGTTTTTTACTTTCCATAAAAAATATAAAGAAGAAATTTTCTTCTCACGACTACAAAAAGTCAAGAATTTTTATTGAGACTTGAACTGAAATTGAATTCGAGATGAACAAGGAATGAAATGACGGAGTCATTCCGAAGATATTTCACCCCGGTGAACAACTAGGTCCTAATAGAACAATACGATTACATTTCTAATAGAGTTGGTGATTTCATTGCGAGATTTCCGTTTCGGTACAAATGCGAGATTTTTGTTCTGGTGCAAATGCGAGATTTTTGTTCCGAAATGAAGCAGTCGGCTTTCATAAGACGAATGTGTAATGGAGGAGAAAACAAATGAAAATAGCGTTAGTCTTTTTCAGTATGTTTTCAGGAAATCCCTTTTCAAAGCGGAAATGACTTCCGATAGGAAGGCATGGAGCGGAGGAGAAATCATAAAAAATAACGGGAGTTATTTTTAAATGATTTCAAAAAATCCCTTTTCGAAATGGAGCAGTCGGCTTTCATAAGACGAATGCGTAATGGAGAAGAAAAGAAGAGAAAAATAGTGAAATCTTTTTTCTTATTCTTTTCAGGAAATCCCTATGGTGATTTCATTGCGAGATTTTTGTTCCGAAGCGGAAATGACTTCCGGTAGGAAGGCATGGAGCGGAGGAGAAAAGAAGAGAAAAATAGTGAAATCTTTTTTCTTGTTCTTTTCAGGAAATCCCTATGGTGCCCAGGAGAGGACTTGAACCTCCATGTCTTGCGACACATGGGCCTAAACCATGCGTGTCTACCAATTTCACCACCTGGGCACGTTTAAATACGAACGGAGGAATCATATCAAATACAAAGAAAGTATCAAGAAATTTAAATGGAATCACTTCTTTAGGCTTCTTCTTCGGCAATGGGGCTCTCAATAGGAACAAGATCAGTATTATGCTCAGTGTTGCACATAATGAGATTGTTAATTCCGCACATACCACATTCATTTCGACTATAACATACTAATTGATTAATTTTTCCTTTTGAATCAACACGGTGATTAAGTGGTTCTCGATGACCAGGAATTGCCTTACATTTAATAACAACCTCACCCTCTCTAATACCACATGTAAGAGGAGCATTTCTAATTTGTGCACGAATATTGCTCAACTCCTGCTGTAATGTTTCTGTATTGCCTTGGAAATGCACTTGTCCTGCTGGTGTAGAGTCGAGAGATATTTCTGATGAAAGAGTATCAAGGTTCATTGCGTTTATAAAGCAACTCATTATTAACCCTAATTAACATTTTTGTCAAGTATTCTTAGTCCTTAAAAAAACATGAGAACATGAACATGAGGAGGAAAACTAAACATTTTGCTGAAATTCTGTATACTTCTCAAGCAATTATCCGAATAACAATGAGTGATATACGACTCCGATTTCCACCAAGTCCCACAGGAAATCTTCATATTGGCACTGTTAGAACATGCCTCTATAACTACCTCTTCGCAAAAAAACACGGAGGAAAAATCATTATGCGCCTCGAAGATACCGATAAACAGCGAAGCACCGATGAATATGCAGAAAATATCATGAGCGGCCTCAAAAACCTTGGAATCACATGGGACGAAGGCCCAATAAGACAATCAGAACGAACCAAAATATATACAAAATATCTTCAAGAACTTTTACAGTCAGGGCATGCATACTACTGTTTTTGTACAGCGGAAGACCTAGCGAAAGAAAGAAGTGAGCAAGAGGCCAAAAAACTCCCCCCACGATATTCGGGCAAATGCCGATCAGTGACGTTTCAAGAAGCAGAAAAAAGAATGGCAGATGGCGAAAAAGCCGTTATCAGATTTCGGGTCCCAGAAGAAAGAGGGGATATCATCTTTTCTGATCTTGTACGGGGAGATGTACAAATCCACACAAAAGAAATTGCTGATTTTGTCATTGCAAAAAATCTTACATCGCCACTCTATAATTTTGTTGTTGTCGTTGATGATTTTGATATGAAGATCTCCCATGTAATCCGCGGAGAAGACCATATCAGTAACACCCCAAAACAAATACTTATCTATGAAGCTTTTGGATGGAAGTCACCAGAATTCGCACACCTCCCCCTCATTCTTAATCAAGACAAATCAAAGCTCAGCAAAAGAAAGAATAAAGTTTCTGTTGATGACTACCTTTCAGATGGAATTCTTCCCGAAGCACTTATCAATTTTTTGGCGCTTCTGGGCTGGAATACATCCGATGAACAAGAAATATTTACCCTCAAGGAACTTGTCAAAAAATTTAGCCTCAATCGTGTACAAAAAGGAGGAGCCATATTCGATTTCGAACGACTCATGTGGATGAACGGTGTATGGATACGAGAAATGCCACTTCATGAATTAAAAAATCGTGTAGAGTCAATAATCAGTAAAGATGTAGTTTTATCAGAAGGAAGAAAAAAATATGGTGAAGAGTTTTTTACAAATACCCTCAGCCTTATTCATGAACGTCTTAAAAAATTATCAGAAGCTCCAGATCTCCTCAGGTTCTTTTTTATTCCTGAAAAAAACTACTCACCTGACCCAGAGCTTTTTCCTCATAAGAAAATGAAAGTCGACAAAGAAACGGCAAAACGAATGCTTCAAATAAGCATGCAAACACTTGAAGCTCTTCCAGAAGAAAAATGGAATCAATCAGAACTAGAAATCACTCTTTTTCACCTCATTAAAGAGCAAGATGTAAAAAATGGACAGATACTCTGGCCTATTCGTGTAGCACTCTCAGGAGAAAAATTTTCTCCTGGTACTTTTGAACTCCTTGAAGTCTTTGGGAAAAAACGCAGTCTACAACGAATAGAGAAATCCATCAGTAGTTTATAAACTACCTATTACATACTTGGCTATCTCTACGAGTAAAACAGGTGAACCTCCTGCTCTCTTCTCCTCTCTCCACGTTCAGGCATCACGAGGAGGTACGACGAAGTGATCCAGACAATCAAAATTTGCGAAGCATTTTTTTCTTCCCCCTCTTTATTTAAAGAGGCACTCCACTGCATCTTATCCCCTTCTTTCAAAGGGGGCTCCATTGCATCTGTCTCCCCCTTTTTTAAAGGGGGACTAAGGGGGATTTTTTAAACCATTGCGAAGCATCCTTCTCTTCCCCCTCTTATGCCAAGAGGGGGATTAAGGGGGCGTTCGGACAAAAACACCCATAATCTTCCTGCTTACAACTCGTAGCCAATAGCTCTTTTCAATATTCCATCTTCTATCTACTCTACTCTCTTCTCTCCACGTTCAGGCATCACGAGGAGGTACGACGAAGTGATCCAGACAATTAAAATTTGCGAAG
>JANTGK010000039.1 GCA_024762935.1 Candidatus Peregrinibacteria bacterium
AAGAAGCCAAACAACAAGAGCAACTATCACACTCATTCCGATAATAATTCCAAATCCACGAGAGATTCCTGCTAAGAAGTTGGTAAAGAAAATTTTTGCAGGAGAGTGAAGATATTGCAGATAATCAGAAAATCCAGCAGCATCAAGATTTTTGATAATTTTTTGTGTGGTGTTTTTTTTCTTATTTGATGTTTGTTTTTTCATAGAAGGGCAAATACATATGCGGCAATTATACCACGCTCTGTGTATATAAAAAAATGGTCATATTTTTCTTTTTTGTAAATTCCTAAATTCCGGGGACACAATATCTAACTCCACAAAACATAATTCTCCCTTTTCTGTTAAGGCCTATACTATGAGCCATATTTTAGATATTCTACCTAAACAAGAATATAAAAACAACACCATTGACAAATAATATAAATAGGTAAATAATAAAAACTTATTCTTCATAAATACAATGAATTATCTTCCTGAACCAGGTAAATTAGATGTTGGGCTTGTTGGCTTTAATACATCATCAAGAGACATCTATCGCAGTATATTTGCTCATGCACTCGCAAAAACTTACAATGCCAAAATGCTTGCACTTCTTTATGAGGCTGATAAATACCCAAATCTCAATATAAAAATGGGGACTGTGGACAAGCTCATGAAACAATTATCAGAAAACGGAATAATTGTATTCAACAATAAATCGAATCCATCTGACCAAATAAGGTTTATTGAAGAATCCTATACAACAGATATTGGGGAAAAACAACGATGGAATACTGCGAAAAATATACTACAATCAGAATCACATCAATTGTCGGATTTGCGTAAATTCTTAATGAGAATAAGATTAAAAAATCCTTTTCTTACTCCCCAAGAGAGTCAAAATTTAGATCTCTATTTTAGAGGTCATATGGAAAAAACAAAACAGGTGCGTGAAAAAAAACTCCATGATGAACTTAGCCAAGTACGCATGAGAGGAAGAACAAAAATTGTGTATTGGGGATCGAGTAACAATATTTCTGAGGAAAGAACGAATTTTTTACAGAGAGAAAAAATTCCCTTTGTGGAAAAAAACACCAGAGGTATGTTTCAATATCTTGTCAATACAATAAGAGCTCAGAACTTATAAAAATACATACGAATCTCAATATCAGATTTGTCGGACTAGGAAAATATACATATGATTCAAGTAGCGTTTTTTTTGACCCACTCAGTATTTTAGTTTGATTAATCGCTATACACCAATTCCTTTTCAGTATTTTTCAAGAGAAAACAAAGTCCAATCATCCACACACCAATAACAGTAATGACTGATGCCACATAAACCATTGCCGTATGAAATTCATAATACTCATAGAGATATCCACATACAATTGGCGAAATCATATATCCCAGATTTTGTACGGCTTTAGAAAAGGCAGAAAAACTTCCATCTTCTTTGTGATCCTGATTATATTTTGTCAAAGCATGATAGCTAGCCGAGGCAAAAAAGTTATTGGCCATCCCGATAAAAAACCCAATAACAATAAGACTCAGCGGTGAGTTCCAAAAGGGAAGGAGCCACACAAGCATAAGCATAAATATCCAAGCGTATTCCTCAAGTTTTTTCCAGTCGAGCCGGTCAGCAATAATACCGCAAACAATAGCAAAACATATCGTCACTATTTCATGTATACCCAATGTGAGCCCATTTGACTGATGAGCAAGTCGAAAGAGATGTAACGGAAACAAAAACCAAATAGCCCCATAAAAAGTTCCTTGGAAGAACTTTGTTCCGAGCGTAAAAAGGGGAAACCGATGGTTCACTCTCACAAAATGCATACCTTTTTTGACAATTTTTACCATATTTATAGAGTCCAGGAGTGATGTTTGAGAATGTAATTTCCCTGGTTGTGTCACTTCTCGTAAAATCCAGAGGCAAACAAGGCTATTTACTACCGATATCACTGCGGCCATAATCCACATGTCATGGAAGATAAAATAGGGAAAAAGGAAAACAGCAATAAAATTTCCTACCGAAATGACTTCATCACGAAATCCAAACCAAAAACCACCTTTTTTTCTATTCACAAGCTGAAGAATAAGCGGATCAAGATTAAAAAATGTCCACCGAATGTAGAGCCCCAAACAAAAAGCAAGGAATGTCCATTTGTTTGGAGAAGATAAAAACAGAGCACTGCCAATGAGCTCTGATACAATGCCAATTTTTGGGCCCATATGAGCTCCTTTCCGATCAATGTAGTACCCCGAAAGGGGCGCAAAAAGGAGTATTTGTAAAAAGGTGAAAAAAGCAATCACAAGCCCTGCATTACTTTCCCCTCCATAATAATAGGAGCCCATAATAGGCAGAATTGCAAAAATGAGAGCACCAACAAGTGCAACCAATGCTCTCGCAGTAAAAGCAAGATATAACTTTTTGTTTCCTTCGGGTTGATGGCGAAGCCGATAAAAAAAATGTTCCCTAAAAATTTTCATCTAAAGAGTATACCATTTCTTTTATCTTAAAGAAATGGTATAGTATAATTTTAGAAACATAGACTTTTAAATCCCTCCTCCAAAATGTGACTCAACGATACCTTTAACCTCATCAGAATCTGGAGTGATGCCAGCTTCGAGTAAAGATTTAATTACTTGCTTCCGGCATACTAAACAACGTTCATCAAAAGATAATTCTTGTTCTTCTAAATATTTCCTTGCATTTTTTAGACGAAGAAGCGGTGTTCCGCAAGCACCTTGAGTTGCTATGGCCCACTCAGAAATCCATGCCCCCTTAACTCTAAGGTTATTTTTTCCTGGATTGTCAAAATTCACAAATCCAAGTGTGCCCCGACAATCATCACATTTCTTTTCCATAATCAGTACAATAAAAAATTATCTTTACGAGTGTTCAAATAAGGCATGTTCACCTCTCGTCAAAATCGTTGTTGTGCTCGTCTCTTTTTTCCCTTGGTGTAGGCATTGAAAAACGTAAAGAAAGCTATTATTCACAAAGTATTAATTATTGTCAATAAAAAAATCCTCCAATTTCATCACTTGATAAATCGCAACAGCCATCTCATTTCGTGTTAATTTTTTTTGAGGTTCTAGTACAAAATTTTTCCGATGCGGAAACAGGCGATATTTCTGAGCAACACCAGCGTAACGATCAAACCAGTCATCTTCTGTGACATCTGTATACCCATGTGGAAGGTCTTCTCGTAAGGCAAACGTCTTGGTGAGCATCTTCAAAAAATCAGCCGTAAGAACAGGATCATCCGGATGAAAAGAGCCATCAGAATACCCCTGAACAAACCCCTTGTTTACAGCCTTCATAATATATTTCGTAAACCAAGCAGTATTTGGGAGATCAGAATATTTTCCATTATTTTTTAAATTTCCAATCGCAAAATCTCTTCCTCTGAGTAAAAACTTCATCGCCTGAGCACGTGTTACCAACTCATCGCCATGAAAACCACCATCAGCAAACCCACCAATAACACCTTGCTCCCTCAATTTTCGAGCAGCTTTCCCTTCCACTGTTCGTGAATCAGTGTCAGGAAAAAATTTTGAATTTCTTTGAGCAATAGGCTTCCACATATCAATGGGATCGTAAAAGGTCTTTCCCCAGACTTCAAAATGCAGATGCGGGCCGGTAGATCTTCCAGAACTCCCGACTTCACCAATTTTTTCTCCTGCAGAAACACGCTGACCAGGTTTTACCGTAATCGAATCTTTTTTTAAGTGATCATATCTCGTGGCAAAGTATTGATTTGATGCATCATGTTTAATAACCACTAGGTTCCCCCCAGCAAAACACCAATAACATCCTTGTCCGCCGTCTTTACAGTACGGACCATACCCAGTACAAACAGTATTTCCTTCATTAAGATTTGCAGACAATTTCCTTTTTGGATCTGCACAGTCAGGATGGTCATTTGTACTGCCACACCGATCATACTTTCCATCAAAAGCCCAAAGAACTACTCCATCAGCTGCAGCATACACATTTACCCCATCTTTCATCTCTTTTCTTTTTATGCCGATATCCGTTCCCTCATGCCCAGCAGAATACACATACCCACAAGGACTTTGTCCGTCTTTATCAATATCAGGAAAACTCCACGAAGAAAATATTTTTGTATGGAAAAAATCCAAAGGAGAAGAGAGTGAGTCCGGCAACTCACATTTTCTTGAAAAATCCTGAGCATACAAAATAGTGTGAATACAGAGGAGACACAGGACAAATGAAAGAGTGAAGAGGGGAAGTATGAATCTTTTTTTCATAGTTTATACATTTCTTCCAGTATAGCGAAAAATTCATTTTCAGGAATAGAAAAAAAGCCGAGTAATAAGAATCACTCGTGGCTTTATCTGCTTGTCATTTACGGCGGTCACATCACAGGTGGTGTATACAATCCGAGTGATGAAGTAAACGAACTCAAGCATCAATACAATATCATTGATAAATCATTCTGTCAAGAGTTTATTATGACTCATTCGTACACTAATAATCATAGGGCTTACTGATTTCAAAATACCACCGTACTTCTTCTCCACTTTCACAAAAGAGGCACTCTACTGCATCTCTTTTTCTCTCTGCGCTCAGTCTTCACGAGGAGGTACGACGAAGTGATCCAGACAATGAAACATTTGCAGAGCATCATATTATCTCCCACTTGCTCAAAAAAGGTACTCCACTGCATCTGTCTCCCCCTTTTTCAAAGGGGGACTAAGGGGGATTTCTTAAACCACTGCGAAGCATTCTTTTCTTCCCCCTCTTATGCCAAGAGGGGGATCAAGGGGGCGTTCGGTCAAAAATTTCTATGATCTTCCTACCTCCGATGCTTCAGGGTTTGACCCTAAAGCGCACATTTAGCCGTTCCACATTTTTCTTACCTCTCCCTTCTCTCCTTACTTGAAACTTTGTATCTCCGTATCTTTGTCACTTTTCCCTCTTATAACATTAAAAATTGAGATTTATTTTAAAATTTAGAATTAAAAATTGATCCTCCATTCATCAATCTCTCTTTTCCTTTACCATTCATGCCAACGTATTTTCCTTTCGTATTATTGTCTTCTCCAGCATATTTTGATAATGAATTCGTAATTCGTAATTCGTAATTCGTAATTCGTAATTCGTAATTCGTAATTCGTAATTCGTAATTCGTAATTCGTAATTCAACATTCTATTTTCCAATCTTCGTTCCCGGATAATAATATTCGAGTATTTCTCTATATTTTTTCCCGAGTTCTGCAAAATATTCTGCGCCTCCACCACTGAGTCCCACCCCATGTCCACGTTGTGGTTTTCCAGCACAACCAGGGTCGTCAACACTCGGAAGATATGGCATATCTTTCCATCCCCATTTTTCTAGAGCAGATATAGTTTTTCCCCCTGAACACGTATGAAAAGGAGTTTTAATAATCTTATCTTTGTACCGTAAAACAATATTTTCTGTTTCTTCTACCGCTTTTTTCCAACCGGGAGATCGATCTGTAAGGCTTCTCCCCAAATACTTTTGAAATTCACGAGGGTCATCACTTCCATCATATGGATGGCCTGGAAATTTTCTGTGATTTGCCGATTGGTAATAGGCGGCGTAATTTCTCGCCACAACAGCAAGAGCCTTTTTCTTTTCGATATGGTCACTTTCTACAGTTTCTCCAATTCCTAAAATATATTGTCCAAGAGAAAGTTCATTGATAACAATAAGTTTTCCGTGTTCTACTCGAAATTCAAGAGTCCCTGGGAAACGATTATCATTAAATGAACCTTTTGTATCCCAAGCAGGTATACGTGACCAATTTGCTATTTCCAAAACACCATCATCAGTGTTAGATGAAACCCGAATTACCTTTGACGCATTCCCTTTAAACTGCACAAGAGGACCAATTTTTTTTATTTCCACCATCTGACCTTTTCTTCCAGGATACAAGAGGTCCCCCCTTTGATTATGAACCTGAAATGAATCTTCTCCCACAACTTGAAGGAGAGAAAAATTATCAGGGAGAGAAAGTTTTATTCGAATAAGTCGAGTGTCAACACCCTCTGATACAACTGGAGTCCTTTTTTTTACTGACTGTTTTTTGGGAGTCTTTACAGAGACTCCTGATGATCGAAAATTCCGGAGACCTCGAACAATAGCTACTTTTGCCTTTAAGCGCTGACGACCATCTTTTAAGACCAAGATATACGGATGCACACCCTTTGAAATGGGAAGATCTAAAAAGAATGTTGCTGTCTCACCCGGTTTAATGACATCTTCTTCTGGAGAAAGAGTCATCTTCTCTCGTCGAAGTTTAACATCGAGTTTTAGATCTCTTTTATTCCACTCGACATTCCCAACATTCATAAACCGAACCTTTTTTTTGAGATAATCACCGGCACGAACAAGAAGAAGTTTTTCCGTAAAACCAACAAGATCTGCCTTATTCTTTGATTCTTTTACTATTACCGGTTCCACAAAAACAACAGGGAGCCGTTTCTTTTTCCGAACAAGTTGAAACGTAAAGGGAACTTCTCCTGAAGAATTCACCGATGAAAGGAATCCTGTGAATGTTCCAATTTTTCCACTTGCTGTTGTCTTTTTTAAAATGAGCTTTGTTTTCTTTCGTGTATGGGGGAGGGAAACCTCAAGAGATATTTCACCTTTCTTCCAACGAGTACCACCCGTATTTCTCACATCCACCGAAATGGAGATAGGTTTTCCTGTCACCACTGGGTTCGGTTGCGTTCGTATTGCCTGAAAGCGCCCACCCCAACTCGGTTTTTCTACTTCAATCACCTGAAGCGTTTCCGCATTTTTTACCCGTTTATCTCGCACCACAGGAACAAATGAAGCAGTCAAAATATCTCCTTCATATCCAGCCTCTATACTGGCAGTAAAATGGGCAGTCTCTCCAGGAAGCACCTGTTGCTCTTTTTGTTTTGCCGCCACATAATTCTTATTTTTCGAAACCGAACGAATCTTTACTCCTTTTCCAGCTTGACTAAAGAGCCAGGTACTATTTGTCCAAGGAACCTCACCCGTATTCGTAAATGCGAGGTGTATATCTTTTGATTCTCCTGGCTTTAGGTGCAGGATTGGCAAGCTCCCGTTTGGCTCTCCATCAACCTTAAATGATTTTGTATATCGTATCTCAGCAGTTCCTAGGAGAAGTTTTCTCACAAAAGGGATTTTTTTATACATATTCTCTCCAGGACACGCTGTTGCTGAGAGATCTCGATGTCCCAAAAGATTGTTTGTTTCTTTCCCGTGGTACCACTCCTTGTCAGTAAGATCGAGTTCATATTTTTTTGCAAGTCGAGGAAGTAACCTTTCAAGAGCCTCTAATTGTGCATTGGTTGGATCATATTCATTAAAATTCCCCATAAGAGAAATTCCAATTGTTCCAATATTATTACAATAGACATGACCACCCACAACAAAATCTCCACCAGCTCTTCCTTCAAATATATTCCCATTCGGACTGATAACAAAGTGGTATCCAATATCACCCCACCCTCGAGAAACAGTATGATAGCGATAAATACCTCTCATGACCTGAGACTCTGTTTTTCCATCCTGTACACCAGTTTCAGCAGTATGATGAATAACAATTTTTCGAATTCTCTTTGAATATTGATATGGCCAAATCAAATGTTGTCCTGCCTCTGTGCTCTGAACACGAGCAACTTCATATTCATCTGGAAACTTTTTCTGTGCATCAATACAACTTTCTTCTCTTCTGGAGAGGTTCTTTCCACTTTCTCTTTCTTCGACATGATTTTTTGATTTTGCCTTCCCATCATACCTCCAAAGCTCATTTGCACCCCAATCCGAACGAGAATAAATAGGAAGTCCTTCAATATTCCCACTGGAAACGAGCATTTTGCCGGGGCTAAGAACAAGAGGATCAATACGAGAATAATCCACATGAATGACATCAGGAATAGTGCCAGAAAACCGAAGAATGGCTGGCTGATTTCTTTGCCATGTTACGAGCTCACTCGTGACAGAACGAGGATCTCGTTCATTCTCAAGCTCAATAGGTCTCCACTGACCACGCTCCCTGACTTCTATCTCACTTCCTTTTGGTATTGTAAGAGAAAAATAATCAAATTCTTTTTCACTCAGCTGAACAAACCCACCACTAAGAGGAAGAGTTTCAGACCAGTACTCATCTGCAGAAACAGATAAAAATGGATGGAAGAGGAAAAAACCAAAAACCAATGAGAGACAAATTTTTTTCACCATGAAGAAAAACACTCATACTATTTTTTCGAAATATTGAGAAAAAAGAAACTTGTTCATGTCGGCGATTTATTGTCACATATACTCTTTATAAAATCTAAAGTTTCCATGAATCCATTCAACATTCCATTTCATAATACCGCTGCATTTCCTCTCTTGATTTAAAATACCACCGTACTTCTTCTCCACTTTCACAAAAAAGGCACTCCACCGCATCTTCTTCTCTCCGCACTTCGTCTTCACAAGGAGGTACGACGAAGTGATTCAGACAATGAAAGGTTTGCGAAGCATCATATGGTCCCCCTCTTTAATAAAGAGGAGTTAGGGAAGATTTTTCATAAAATTAGTTTTAGGAGCAACTTTGCAAGTTTCTCTCTGCGTTTCTGCAATGGTTTTATTGTATTCCTCTCTAATTTTTGATAGTTAAACAATTCTCAATTCTCAATTCTCAATTCTCAATTCTCAATTCTCAATTCTCAATTCTCAATTCTCAATTCTCAATTCTTCCGGTCTTATTACTGGAAAATCTTTCACCTCCAGCTGAAAAATTGCTTCAGCCCCAAGTTCTTCATAACAAACTACCTGAGACGAAATTACTTTGGAAGCCAAAAGAGCACCAATGCCTCCAACAGTAACAAAGTACTGTATTTTATATTTTTCAAGGATTTCATACGATTGATGAGATATTTCCCCCTTGCCAATAAGAGCCTTTACTCCTGCTTTCCCCATTTGCTCAAAAAACGGCTCCATCCTAGAACTTGTTGTAGGACCACATGATCCAATCACTTTTCCTGGGGGTGGGGGAGTAGGACCACAAAAATAAAGCACCTTACGCCTTAAAAAATCAGGCTGAAGAGAAGTATCAGAAAATAATTTTTTGAGTGTTCCATCTCGGACAGTAAAAAGATTACCACTAATAACGAGTGGTCGACCTGTTTCTATTTCATTCCAAGACTCATCAGTTATAAGACTTTTCATGAAGAGAGCATACCAATTCACCTCTTTTAAACAAGGTCTTCAGACTCTTTTTTCAAAAGCTTTTTTTGAATACTTCTCCCCAGTCGGGCAATTTTAATACTAATATTATATAGATTTTTGAGAAGGACTATATCACGAGGGGTACAGTCCCTATTCCCACTCATCATCCCTTCTATTATTGTTTGTATCCTACCCCCAGGGAGAAGATGCTGAATATGACAAAAACCGTGAGAAAAAGTAATGGCTTCTTCATCTGAAAACTGAGGATGCCCACTTTCCCTATCAGCCTCGTTGAGAATTCTACCTGTTTGTAGCCAACTTTCACTACAAAGTGTTCGGATATGATGGTTGATAATTTTATTGAGCAGTGAAGCAATACCAGCACTTGATTCTTCAGCATTATTTGTACTATTGATTTGATCCCGAACAAGTCTTTCAAGACCAGCATATTGAGCATCATGAAAGATATCTAACTCTCGAAAGGAATCAAAGAGGGTATGAATTTTTTTACTGAGTTCTGGACTTAATGCTTGAGAAAGAAAACAGTATAACGTTAATTTATCTCTTTCATTCACATAAACAGGTAAAAATCTAGTACTATCATCTGCAGTTATGTTCTCTACGAGTGTCTCTTCAGTCTCTGGTTCTCCAGATACGAGAGTTAAAGCAGTATCATCAATAATTTCAGTAGGCTCTTCATCAACAAACATTGTTTGATCAGTAAGGGGCTCAGGTTCTTGAAAAACATGTGTTACCTTAGTTGAGGCAGCACTTTCAATATCGCGAACAATTCTTTCGAGATCATCCATAAATTCCTTGAGAGCATCAAGGTCAAAAACATCAGGGATTTCATCACAGTCAAGATTATGAGCCCTAAGGACTCCTTCTACCTTCTTTGTGAAACGGTCACGTTCTTGGTCTGGATTCATAAAAAAGAATAACGATTACCACTGTATAGAAGTCCACATTTTTTTCAATGTTTTCTAGATATTTTTTTGGTATCATCAATAGTGATTCTCTCTCTAGATTTTATGAAAAAAACACAACTCGCTTTTCTTCTCCTTCTTACATGTTTTGCAGCAGGGTGTTCAATGCCTGAAAATATATCAAAAAATGTTCCACCTGCCATTCAAGATCGACCAATACCTAGCCCACCAAGTGAGCAGATATTGCAAAAACCTTCATCATCTCCAGAAAAAAATATTCCACTTATGGATGTAGATAACGAAGGAACCAGTAGTATCAATAATAACGAACTCAGTCAAAGAGTATCAGAATTAAAACAAGAGGACCTCAGCGATGCAGAAAAAGAAGGCCTCCTATTTATGCGCGAAGAAGAAAAACTCGCACATGATATCTATGTCGCGCTCTACGAAAAATGGGGCCAAAAGAGTTTTAATAATATTTCAAAAAGTGAACAAACCCATACTGACGCAGTGAGAGTGCTTCTCAGTAGATATGGTCTTCAAGATCCAAACACTTCTACAGCGGCAGGAGAATTCAAGAATGAAGAACTCCAAAACCTGTATAACCAACTCATAGAACAAGGAATGAAAAGCCCTGAAGATGCATTCAAAGTAGGTGTAACTGTTGAAGAGGTCGATATCGTTGACCTTCAAAAATACTTAAAAGATGTTGATAACAAAGATATCACCCTCGTGTATGAGAATCTTCTTCGTGGGAGCAGAAACCACTTACGGGCATTTACCAGAAATCTCAAAAGACAAAATATCTTTTTTACAGCTGGCTATCTTCCTCAAGAAGAATATGACTCTATAGTAAACTCCGAAACCGAAAAAGGAGAAGGGCATGGTCGTGGAAACGGCAGAAAAGGACAAGGAAAAAATGAATAATCATTACAAAAAATACACAAGATGAAAAAAAGTCTTCAATGCCCACACTATCCATCTCTTCTAAAAAAGCACCCTGCCGTATCCATCCCCCTCTTACAACTCCCTAAGGTGTCCTATTGAAATGAATTTCTTTACTACTAAAAACTCGTAGGAATAGCCCTCTTCCATTCTCCCTTTGCTTTCCGCGCTTTGTCTTCACGAGGAGGTACGACGAAGTGATCCAGACAATTAAAATTTGCGAAGCATTTTTTTCTTCCCCTTCTTTATTTAAAGAGGCACTCCACTGCATCTGTCTCCTTCTTTCAAAGGGGGCTCCATTGCATCTGTCTCCCCCTTTTTTAAAGGGGGGACTAAGGGGGATTTTTAAACCATTGCGAAGCATCCTTCTCTTCCCCCTCTTATGCCAAGAGGGTGATTAAGGGGGCGTTCGGACAAAAACACCCATAGTCTTCCTGCTTACAGCTCGTAGCCAATAGCTCTTTTTAATATTCCATCTTCTATCTACTCTACTCTCTTCTCTCCACGTTCAGGCATCACGAGGAGGTACGACGAAGTGATCCAGACAATTAAAATTTGCGAAG